>CAIXMC010000221.1 GCA_903920405.1 uncultured beta proteobacterium | reverse complement strand
GCAACTGTGCAGCCTTGGACTCAATCTCATCCTTCAGCTCTTGGGCAGCTTCAGGGTTGTCATCTGCAATGTATTCGACCAAACGAGCAAGATCATCATTGGCCTGCTGCCGCCATTCAAGCTGCGGCTTGGCCGGCATGTTGTCCTCTCTTGGCATCAATCAAGGCCTGAGCACTTGCCATGGCCTGCTCGTGAGAAACATTTGGCCGTGTGTCTGCCAGTGACTCTTCCACCTTCTGCTGCATCCATTGGGTATGCTTTGATGCTTCAAAGGCGCTACGCATTCGCTCTGCTGAATCTGGCCGAACCCGCGTTGCCTTGAGCGCTGCTGCATCAAAATTGTCCGCATTTACGCAGACCTTGGCAGCGCCAACGCAGTGCATGTTGGATTGGTAGGCTATCTGAGCGGAGATGTGGACGGTAGTTACGCCGGGGCGGTGGGGGCGCTTGACCTGGATGTCATGCAGCCCAATTATTTTCAGGATCTGACCGCAGCCACCCATTTGAGTCTGTCACAATTTGCAATGTGAGCTTTCATTCATTGCAATTTTGCTATTATGTTTATAGCTACATATGCAAGCTGGACGGGCGTTAGCGGCCAATATGGCCATTAATTTTGACGATGTTTGCACCTGGTGGTTCATAGTGATGTGGAATGTGGGCTCAGGGCGTATTTCATCATTTGGTGTAGTAGAGCCGTCTCGGCGCTATTCAAAATCAAAGCGGCGGGATGCCGCTGCCACTAGCCATATCAACAAGGATATACAGTCGCACTGTGACTAATAGCCCGTTGTTCTTAACATCGGTAGCCTTGGGATGACAGCCGACGCGTCACATCAAAACGCTGGTGCCCTGCGTCTGTTTGCTACAAATGCTATGGCTATAGATGCTTATTCTACAGACGTTAGGTGTTAACATGGTCATCAAATTTGACAACAATTACCCCCTCACTGATGATCTCACGTACGGTCGAAGGGGTGGCTTATTACGCAGCAAATCAAAAAGACAGCATGATATTCTTAAGGCATGCAATCGGGATGCAATTTGCAACGACGCAGTGCGATCATCAATATTGCTTGACCCCTGAGCACTGGCCCAAACAGGCCTATCTGAACGTGTGCTTTTGATGCAATGCCGTGACTGACACAAATCACAAACCCAATTTATTGATAGAGAAAGAAAAATGAGCATATTCGATAGAGAAGCTGATCAAGTGCTGAACGGAACGATCAATTCGGACAGCCTGTATGGCGGCGAAGGCAATGACACGTTGATCGGTGGCGCAGGAACAGACACACTGGACGGGGGCAATGGCGTTGACACCGTCTCTTTTTCGGATGCCCCGCAGGGCGCGATTGTGGATTTAAGCCTGACGGGGAATGCACCTGAGATGGCCATGGTCACGTTTGAAGAATCAACTCCACCAGCCTTGGATGGCTTCCAAGGTGCAGACAATGCCTCCATTATTACCAATGCGACAGGCAACCACTTTGGTCAAGTCGTCAAGGCTAACAATGCTGAAAGCTGGGCGGGAACGACCGTTTCAACTGGCATCAATGAGACGATTGCCCCCATCCCCTTTACATCTGATGCAACCACCATGACCCTGCGCGTGTGGGCACCTGCTGAGGGGCTGCAAATCCGTCTCAAGGTGGAAGACAGCAACGACAACACACACAGCGTTGAGACCGAAGCGACCACCACATTGGCCAATGGCTGGCAGACTCTGACCTTTGACTTTGCCCACCCTGTCTTTGGCACTGCTGCACTGGACTTGACGACCACCTACGACCGTGCCACGGTGTTTTATAACTTTGGCAAGACCG
>CAIXMC010000220.1 GCA_903920405.1 uncultured beta proteobacterium | reverse complement strand
TCTGCCCAAGGGCAGGGTTATGCTCATCAGCAACTTCATCAAGGTGGCAGGCTGCTTGTTCATGTTATTGGGCACTCATCCGCTGCTGGCTTATGCCGTGGTGGGTTTGGGGGCTGCTGCTTATTCACCTGCCAAGTATGGCATTTTGACCGAATTGTTGCCTGCCTCCCAATTGGTCAAGGCCAATGGCTGGATTGAGGGGCTGACCATTGGTTCGATCATGTTGGGTGTCTTGTTCGGTGGACAGTTGGTGGGGCCGTACATGGCTAATAAGCTGTTGGCATTTGACTTTCCGTTCATCAACACCGGCATCGACAGTGCGCCTGAAGCTGCTATCTCAGTGCTGATTCTTGTCTATTTGCTTGCCGCCTTGTTCAACACCTACATTCCGTTGTCGGGTGTGTTGATGCGCCCACTGCCGCAGCAATTGGGTTCATTGTTGTCTGATTTTTGGTCGTGCAATGTACGTTTGTGGCGCGATAAGTTGGGGCAAATTTCATTGGCTGCCACCACTTTGATTTGGGGGGTGGCGGGCAATTTGCGGTTTATTGTGCTGGCTTGGGCTGCTGCTTCGCTGGGCTACACGGTCACAGAGGCCTCCACGCTGCAAGGTGTCGTGGCCGTTGGCATGGCGGTGGGGGCTGTGGTGGCCTCCATGCAGATGCGACTGGAAGATGGACCCCGCGTGATTAACCTGGGCATTGGCATGGGTTTGCTGATCATTATGCTGATTTTTATCACCAATGTCTGGGTGGCTGCACCCTTTTTGATTTTACTGGGAGCGCTGGGTGGTTTTCTGGTGGTGCCTATGAATGCCTTGTTGCAGCACCGAGGTCACAACTTGATGGGTGCAGGGAGATCGATAGCAGTTCAAAACTTCAATGAGCAAGCCTGCATTTTGGGTTTAGGCGCACTTTACAGTTTGACCACGGGGCTAGGGCTGCCGACGTTTGGTGCCATCACCCTGTTTGGGTTGACGATTGCCGGCTTTATGTGGCTGATTTTGCGCTGGCATGCTCACAATTGTTTACACGACCGCGCCGAGGTGGATCGACTATTGGCCATTGCACGCAATGACAAGGCGCATGGTTAAGGATGGCAATATCAATGGGTTACGTTTGATGAGATCACATGGTTTTCTTGGCAGGGGAAAATCACTCATTTGACTGATTAGCCATTCAACCTGGATTCCTCAGTTGAACGCGCCCGAGTATCAATGTCAGCTATGGTGATGTCAGTAGCACCGTAGCATATGCTTCTATGGCCTGCCCCTGCCCCACAGCCCCCATTTTTTCAGACGTTTTGGCCTTGACATTGATCTGACTTGGTGCAATGCCCAGCGTCTGAGCAATTTCCGCACACATGGCAGGAATGAACGGCATCAGCTTAGGCAATTCGGCCACGATGGTGCTGTCGATATTGCCTATTTCAAAACCTTTTTCACGCACGCGCCGAACGGCTTCTCGTAGCAAAACCAGAGAGTCTGCACCTTTGAACTGTTCATTGGTATCAGGAAAATGCGTTCCAATATCGCCCAGTGCTGCTGCTCCCAAGAGTGCGTCCGTGATGGCATGCAAAAGCACATCGGCATCAGAGTGCCCCAGCAAGCCTAAGTGAAAGGGCACATCAACCCCGCCGAGTATCAATTTTCGCCCAGCTACCAGAGCGTGAATGTCCCAGCCCTGTCCTATTCTGATATTCATTCCCTTCATAAAGACTGCCTTTGGGAACGGTGATGCAGCACAGCCTCTGCCAGTTCAAAGTCTTGTGAATAGGTTACCTTGAAATTTTGCGAACTGCCAACCACCAATCTGGGCTGTAGCCCCATGGCCTCAATGGCACTGGATTCATCGGTCACTGCATCGCCTGCCATTTCCAAAGCCCGCAGCAAAATACCAATGCGAAACATCTGAGGTGTTTGCGCCAGCCACTTGTCGTGACGATCAAATGTGGCTGTCACCCTGGCATTTTTTGATTGTTTGAGGGTGTCAGGCAACGGCAAAGCCAGCAGGCCACCCACTTCATCTAGCAGGCAGCCATCAATCAACTGGTTAATCCAATCCGCAAGAATCAGGCAACGTGCGGCATCATGAACCAGTACCCAGTCATGCACTGTAGCCCCCTCTTCCAGCAACCCATTTAACCCATTAAAAACGCTCTTAGCCCTTGATGCACCCCCACAGTTAGCTATTGAAAACATAGTATTTTCAAAACAGTATGAAGCCAGAAATGTGTCTTCAGGTGCTACCACCACCAGCGTCTTGGTGATGCGCAACACGGCTGCAAACGCTGCGAGTGTATGCATCACCAAAGGCTTGTCGGCAATGAACTGGTATTGCTTGGGGCCGGCAGCCCCTGATCGCGACCCCGTTCCGGCGCAAGGAATCAGAGCGTATATGCAAGGAGAAATATTTGAACCCTCGGGTTGCTCATTTTAAATAATTTGTTTGAACTTAATGGGTGTAACCGTTTAGACCCCGCCTGGTTTATCCATGTCCCGTAGGTCGGACTTCAGTCCGACAACAAGGCAAAAATGTCGGAATGAAGTCCGACCTACAAGGCGGGGTGTAAACGGTTACGTGTCCACTATACTAAAAAAAGCCCTGACAGTTTCCTGCCCGGGCAAAAGTTGCGGATTCATTTCTTCTGGCGCATCAGCTTTTGGACTGATGCGCTGAGAGTTATCGTTCTATCTTCAAAGGGTTGACCCATTCCAACTTGTTTAGTCGTTGTGGCTCTTCTTTGTCTTGTATTTACCCCAGCCCGTTTTGTCATCATCCAACGACAGTGATGTAAATGCATCATGGTCGTCTTGACCGTCCAAATGTATATCACGTGCTACCAACACATTGCTGCTGTTGATGTAGCCAACAACTTTTAGTTTCGCGGTCGTTGCCAGATTGGCAGCGGTAATACCCGTGAATACGGTTTGATCTGACCAAAGTACAGTTTGAGTGCGACCGTCATGGATCAAGGTAAACGTTTGAGCGGTTTGATTGACCATTGATGCCGTGCCCTCGCTTTCACGCATGGAAAATGTGGAGGGTGCAGGCAGACAATTGACTGTGCTGGCCAATACCACAGCAGTGCCAGCCTGGGCTTTTGCTACCACGTCAACGTACACCCCATCGGCCAGAACACATCTTGTTGTTGCCATTGATGCATCAACCGGAACACCACGCACCACAAAAGATGTGCTATCCACAAATGAGCTGATCACACCGCCAAGGTTAATGCGAGCCGTATCAGTGCCCGTATTTTGTTGACGGATGCGCACCGTAGTTGCAACAACCACACCGGTTGAGTTAAAGCTACCTTTGATGTCAACAAAGCTGTTATCCGCCAGAGTATTGACTACGGGCGTTACAGTGGCACTGGCTACATTGATGATGATGCCATCTATTTCCAGGGTTTTGGCAAAAGCGTCGTATTTACTCACCAGTCCACTGAGTTGTGTTTTTCCTAATGCAACCGTACCCAAACTGGCACGGGTCAGACGTACACGTGAGGCTGTCAAGGTGGGCGTTCCACTGGTGTTGCTTAAGCTGCTACCCCATACCACCACAGGCTGGTCATTGGTCAGGGTTGAAGCCATTGGCACCACTGTAGCCGCGCTGTAATTGACTTGCAGGCCGTTGATCTTGAAGGTCTTGGCTGTGGTGTCAATATTGGATACCGTACCCATCACGCTGGTGCCGGTATTTGTGCTTTGCGCCTCAATTCGGGTAGCTTGCAACTCGTAAACTGCGCTGTTGTAAACCGCACTGCCATACACCTGCACCAGATCATTGGCAGAGACATCGGTCAGTGCTGTATAGCTGACACCAGCAGTATTGATGCCACCATAGACAGTGACCGGCATGATGGAAGTGGTGCTATCAGCATTGACCTTGACCAATTGCCCGGCAACGGTGAGTGTGTTGTTGGCAGTATCCACGGCACTGACGAGACCAATGACTGCCGCATCTACATTGACACTGCTGGCCGTGAGGCCGTCATGCTCAACACGCACCCTATGGCCCAATTTCAGTGCCACATTGCTGAAAGAGCCGTCCCTGTTTTCTCGCCTGACCGAGGCCGTCGCATCTTCTATTTTGATACCGTCAACATAGACGCTACCAAAACCAGTGACAGTGCCGCTGGCCAACTGAACCGCGCCGGTGGGTAAACTGGCTACTGCCCCGCCACCTCCGCCGCAAGCTGCCAGTAGAACAGAGAGTGTGACCCCAACCAGAGTCGTTGGAATACGGCCCAAGCTAATGGAACGATTTTGTATGTTTTTCATAAATTAACCTTCTTGGATAATGGGAACAGTGTGTACCGGTAAATGAAATGAACCATCAATCGTCGTGTTGCTGACTTCGCTTAATGGTTCTCGCCCAAAAAATGCCTGTTTTATACACACCCTCGACTTCGACACTTTGACCGGTCAGGCTTTCGGGGTGATTCTTGAATTCGGTAGCAAAAAATGTCTGTCCGTCCCATTGAACGCTCACAGATTCATGCTTGGTCTGAAGGCGGAAGGTGCGCGTGGTCAAGTTGATTTGTGACACGACTCCCTTGCGATCAATGGTTGAATGGGTTTCAAATTCATCATCAATGCTGACAGGTGTGCATTGAATTTTTTGTGCAACTACCGTGTTGACAGATGACGACCAGCGACCCGTCACCTCGACCAGGAGGTCAGTGTTGGGGTTGGCTTGACGACAGGTGCTGGAGATGGTTGAAGCAGCCGCTGTCACTGTGACTCCGCGCAGACTCAATGGCACGGGGTCAGACGACCAATCAATGTCATTGGAGATTTCTTTCAGAGTCACGCTTTGCCCCAAATCGGTGGCCGTCCCCACTTCGCCCCGCTGTGTGCCACTGTCGGCGACAAGATCGTCATCAGATCGCCTCACTTCAAGACTCACAAACGCACCTTGCGCCAAGGCCTGCTCATTGAGCTGCAACTGCGGACTCAACTGAACTTTTGTGCCTTGAAGTTCAACCGTTCGCGTATCTGCGTCATAGCTGGAAACCGTACCGCTCAAACGCAGGGTTTGATCGGCAATAACGTCAGCAGTGAGTGTGCTGCCCATCACACGGCTGGCTTGTAGAGTATTAAAAGCCACGGCTTTCCATGCGGCCTGCGTTGCCCACACCCTAACCAAATGGCCAACCGCCACACCAGAAGGCAGGTTGGCGGCCTGTACTTTCAGCCCTGTCGCCGTGTTGAGCAGAAGTACATTGCCCGTGATAGCCTGCACGACACCAGAGAGTTGCAGAAGAGCAGATAGTGTGGTCAGCTTTTCTACGCGGCTGGCAATCAGTACATAACAGGCAAGCTGTTTGTCAAATACCCAAGTACCGTGAACTTCCAGCGAATCACTCGCAGCAATGGCAGTGGTGTCAAAGCCGGCCAAGACGGCAGCCGTACTTTGGGTGGTGTCGGACGCACTACCGGCCAGTCGAACTCGCTGCCCCATGACCAGAAAACTGCCACTGGCATCCATCGCTGTACTTGCAGTCCCCACCAATTGGGGCAAAACTGTGGCCGACTTGACACTACGGTCAGCGTTGAGCGTCAGTTGTACCCGATGGCCTAATTGCAAATCAGCATTGATGATTGCGCCAGTGCCATCGTCTTGCCCGATGGTGGCATTGGAATCGTCATATTCAATGCCGTCAACAATCACACTCCCAAAACCAGTGACCGTACCTTCGGCCAGGCCCGTGCCTCCTGTACCCACATCAGCCATCCAACTGCCACCCTCTCCGCCGCCGCAAGCGCTGATCACCAGCAACGTCAATAGACACAAAGATGCACCAACACATCTTGCCCCTTCAAAAAATGTCACTATGATATTTTTCATTTTTTTGGTTCCTGTTTTTGGGTGTTGGTCTGCTGTGTTGCAGGCAGCGAGCTTGTCTTGAAGGACAAGTCGGCCATAGGTTCTGCATAACAAAACATGCCCAATCGCAAACGCTGAGTTCCTCCAAGCGGTTCGTCGTGTTCGCACAGGGGAACGGCAGCCTTCACAACGCACGTCATCACGTCTTTCCAGAGCTGGTTGGCAAGCTGCTCCAGTGATTTGACCGAATTGGCACACAAGCCATCTGCAAACACACTTTGCTCCAGGTATTTGCGCTGCACACCCTCAGTCAGGTTATGAACACCAGCGGACAAATGATCTGCAACGTTGTCAGCCAGCAACTGATGGCTCTCGTTTTTGGAAGGGTCAGGCGTGAAGGCACGGCGCACCAGCGCTATAGAGTCATCTGTGACGCAGACCACACCGAGTCGTGCCAGTTCGTGCTGAACCGCACGGGGATGCAAATCACAAGAGATGGACTTCACCAAAGTTTCAAACGATGGTTCGCCAAAGAGGCTTAAGGTATCTGGCAAGTCCGATGCCACCCAGCGTGCCACTACTTGAGAGGGCAGGCTTGGCCGAGTCACCAAATGGTTTGAACTGCTTGTGACTGTATCAAGAGCAGCATGACGAACGTCTTTTCGATGCAATCCTGAGAGCAGGCTCAAAGCTGAGTCTGTGGTTTTTCCACCAGTACGTACAGCCTCGCTGCGCGCTTCTACAAGAAAAATAGGCTTGATCGCTGAAGCAAATTCTGTGTAACCCACGCCAGATCGCACCAGCCAACGCACCAGCGGTGCCATCGTACGCAGTACGGCACCGAGAACAGGGAATTGGTTGTCAAATGATGTGTTGGACGACATGGTGACGTTATTTTATGGGAAAAATTCCCATAAAATGAGACGGTCGCCGATAATTTTGAAAATTTTTCTGGCATTGCATCTTTAACTCTGACGAGCCAAATGCAAAACTTATTGTTGACCATATCCTAAGTGGGAAGCCGTTTCCCCCACACATGGCCCATCAGGCCACCTGTGCGCCATCTGCATGACAAGCTCGGGCGACATGTTTTTGAGCGTGTGGTCGCTCCAGACCTGTCGCCAGCGCCTCGCACCCGGCAGTTTGTGGCGCAGCCCCAACATATGACGGGCAATGAAAGGCCAGACTGTGCCGCGATGGGCTGATTCTTCAATCATGTAAGCCACCATCTGTTGCTCTACACATTCACGGGTCATGGGGTTTGAACGCTGTTCTTGTGAACCAAAAAATGTGGCGTCCCAACCGCTTAACCACCAGGGGTTGTCGTAGGCCTCGCGTCCCACCATCACACCATCGACCTGTTGCAGATGGCCATGAATTTGATCGGTTGTGCATACACCCCCATTGATCACGATCTGAAGATGGGGAAAATCTTTTTTCAAACGATAGACCTGTTCATAACGCAAAGGAGGAACTTCGCGGTTTTCTTTGGGACTCAATCCCTGCAACCAGGCGTTGCGGGCATGAACAATGAAAGTGTTGCAACCGGCCAAGCTGATTGTTCCCACAAAATCTCTAACAAAATCATAACTTTCTATTTTGTCAATGCCAATACGGTGCTTGACTGTGACATCAATGGCCACGGCATCTCGCATGGCTTTAACGCAATCGGCCACCTGATGCGGCTCTTTCATCAGGCATGCCCCAAAAGCGCCACGCTGCACCTGCTCACTTGGACAACCGCAATTCAAATTGACTTCCACATAAGCCCATTGCTCGGCCAAACGGGCACACTGTGCCAACTCTGCGCAGTCACTGCCACCGAGTTGCAGTGCCACTGGGTGTTCCTGCTTGTGATGGTGCAAATAACGAGCCGCATCACCATGAATCAGCGATCCGGTCGTGACCATCTCGGTGTAGAGCAGTGCATGATGCGTGAGCAGGCGATGAAAATATCTGCAATGACGATCCGTAAGATTCAACATGGGTGCAATACAGAGGGTGTGATGGAGCATTATTGGGTTTTTCTAAAAGGGTTTGGTCTATCATCATAGACCTACGCATACCACACTATCTGCTCGAACCTGCGTACACAATTTTTCCCCAGTTTTAAACCGCACTCTCCTCTGAAAGAACCACGTCATGTCCCTTCCCTTGCCCTCTTCTGCCCTGTCTGATCGTGATGGAAAAATCTGGATGGATGGCCAATTGGTGGATTGGCGAGATGCCAATATTCATGTGCTGACCCACACCCTGCATTATGGCTGCGGTGTTTTTGAGGGGGTTCGTGCTTACAAATCGGATGAGGGCACGGCAATTTTCAGGTTGCAAGACCACACTCAGCGCCTTTTGAACAGCGCCAAAATTTTGCGAATGAAAATTCCATTTACATTCGATGACATCATGGAGGCACAAATAACCGTGGTGCGTGCCAACCAGCTTGAATCGTGCTACCTGCGGCCTTTGAGCTGGATTGGCAGCCGCAAACTGGGCATCAGTCCCAAAGGCAATACCATTCACCTGATGGTGGCCGCTTGGTCCTGGGGGGCTTATTTGGGCGATGAAGGTTTGACACGCGGTATTCGGGTCAAAATTTCCAGTTACACCCGCCACCATGTCAACATCACCATGACACAGGCCAAGGCCGTCAGCAATTACACCAACTCCATTTTGGCCAATATGGAAGCTCTTGACGACGGCTACGACGAGGCCATGTTGCTCGATGCCAACGGCTTTGTCTCTGAAGGCTCTGGCGAAAACCTGTTCATGGTCAAAGATGGCGTGGTCTATACACCTGACTTGTCTGCTGGGGCGCTGAACGGCATTACCCGCAATACCGTGCTGCACATTTGTCAAGACCTAGGGGTTGAAGTGGTGCAAAAGCGTATCACCCGTGACGAGATTTATATTGCTGATGAAGCCTTTTTCACCGGTACTGCCGCCGAAATCACTCCCATTCGTGAGCTGGACCGCATTGAACTGGGCAAGGCGGGCTATGTGGGCAGCCGTGGCCCCATCACCGAGAAAATCCAGAACGCATTTTTTGACATTGTCAATCACCGCAACCTCAAATATGCCCACTGGCTCACAAAAGTCTGATGACACACCAAAAATCGTGCCATGACTTGCCCTTTTATGAGGTTAAAATATTGATGAGAAACGCAAAATTTGAACTTTTTTTATCAGACCTGAACACCCAGGGCTGTATCCTCTGCCCCAACCCCTTGGCCGACATGAAACTCTGGAACACCCACCCCAGGGTCTCTTTGGATGTTTTGAGCAACAAAGACGGTGCCCAGTGCCCTTATTGCGGCACAGTCTATAAACTTAAAACACAATTCAAAACCAAAAAATTTATTCTTAATTTTTAATTTATGTCAGGTTATGGGTGTCAAAGCCTTGTCATCGCCCCGCAGTGGATTGGCGATGCCGTGATGACCGAACCCTTTTTGCGCCAACTTAATTCACGCGGTGAGCGTCTGACCGTAGGGGCGCTGCCTTGGGTGGCCCCTGTTTACCGTGCCATGCCGCATGTGGCAGACATCATTGAATTTCCCTTTGCGCATGGTGGCTTGCACCTGCGAGAACGTCGCCGTCTGGCCACGCAGATACATGGGCAGTTTGAGATAGCCTACATCTGCCCCAATTCTTTCAAAAGTGCATTGTTGCCTTTTTTTGCAGGCATTCCCAAACGTGTGGGTTATTTTGGTGAAATGCGCTGGGGTCTGCTCACTTACCGCCTGAAAAACCCGTCGAGTCGCCAGCAACTGCCCATGGTGGCGTTTTATGCTGCCCTCTGTGGCCATGATGTTAAGCATGACCCGCCTCAATTGCAGTTGGCATCCACTGATGTCCGTGCCACCCTTGATCAGTTCGGGTTGTCTTATGGCAACTACTATGTATTCGCACCGGGTTCTGAATATGGAGACGCCAAGCGCTGGCCCATCCACCACTTTGCTGCACTGGCCAGCCAACTCAATGCACCCGTGGTATTGCTAGGCTCTGGCAAAGAGTCCGGTTTATGTTCCAACATCGCACGCATCTGTGGCAAGAACACACATCTTCGGATCAATCTGGCTGGCAAAACATCTCTCATGCAAGCGATGTGTGTGGTCAGCGCTTGCAAAGCCATCGTCAGCAATGACTCAGGTCTGATGCACATCGCCGCAGGCCTGGGCGTGCCACAGGTGGCCATTTTTGGCTCAAGCAGCCCGCTGCACACGCCACCACTGAATGCGAACGCCCACGTGTTGTGGCTCAAGAACGATGCCACTTATCACCCACCCCTGGATTGCGCACCCTGTTTTCAGCGCATCTGCCCGCTAGGCCACACAAGATGCCTGAACGACATCAGTGCTACTTCGGTGCTTCAATGGTTATAGCTACTGACGCAATACTGGTAAGCATAAGATATCTAATTTGCTATTGTTGTAGTAGCTAACTACGCAATACTGGCGTGCGTTAGAGGCCTAAAAGGCTTACAAACGAACCGGTATGCCACGCTCGGCCATGCGGGCTTTGGCCTGGGCTACGGTGAACTCGCCATAGTGAAAAATGCTGGCAGCCAGTACGGCATCAGCGCCGCCTTTTTGAATGCCGTCGGCCAGATGGTCGAGCGTGCCTACGCCGCCTGAGGCAATCACCGGCACACTGACTGCTTCACTCACAGCGCGGGTGAGCGCCAGATCAAACCCTGCTTTGGTGCCATCTTGGTCCATGCTGGTGAGCAAAATTTCACCTGCGCCATAGCTGACCATTTGAACCGCCCAGGCCACAGCATCAAGGCCTGTGTTTTTGCGCCCTCCGTGGCTATAGACATCCCAACTGTCTCTGGCTACACCTTGTCTGCGTTTGGCATCAATGGCGACCACAATGCACTGCGCGCCATATTTGCGTGAAGCCTCCTGTATGACAGAGGGGTTGGCAATGGCAGCAGAGTTAAAGCTGATTTTGTCTGCACCAGCGTTGAGCAGCCGGCGAACATCATTCACCGTGCGAACACCACCTCCTACTGTGAGCGGAATAAACACTTGGCTGGCCACCGCTTCGATGATGTGCAAAATAACATCGCGCTCATCGCTGGTGGCTGTAATGTCTAGAAAAGTGAGTTCGTCTGCGCCTTGGTCGTTGTAACGTGCGGCAATTTCCACGGGGTCACCGGCATCTTGCAGTTGCACAAAATTAACACCTTTGACCACGCGGCCATGGGTTACGTCAAGGCAGGGAATGATGCGTTTGGCTAACATAACTCACTCAATAGACTTAGGATATGGTCAATAATAAGTTCCGCATTTGGCTCGTCAGATTTGGGCGCACTGCGTCGTGGCTAGGCCACACTGCGCGATTTGCGCCTAGCATTGCATCTTTAACTCTGACGGCCAAATGCACAACTTATTGTTGACCATATCCTGAATTTTGAAAATATATTTAAAACCAATAGGGGCAGGCAACAAAGCAACCGTTATTGTTTGATAAATCCTGGGCGTTTGGCAAAGCGAGTGACCTGGAATGCAGAGAAGGGCAAGGGTGTTGCGGGTGTCTGAACATGATGCCATCCCTGCAATGCCGTTTCAATTTCAGACTGACGCACTTCCTTTGCCAGTCGCCGAATGTCATAGTTAGATTGTTCTGCCAATGCTTCTTTGACGGCTATCACTTCGAGCAAAATTTCATCAATCATCCTGTTCTCCTAACAGTTCTTCAGGTGTACAAACGAAGGGAAGCTGCAAACCAATCGTTTCAAGATATGCGGCAATGCGTGCTTGAATGATGGGATTGGCAATGTGGCGGCAATTCCATGTCAGTATGAAATCCATGCCGTGGGTGGTTGCAATGGCAACATGCAAGGCATCATCAGCGGCCTTTTTGGGGACAATGCCTTGAGTCAGCAGAATTTCTGCAATATCGATGGCATTGTCATTGATAGCCAATGATGAAAATTCTCTCACCGCATCCAACCTGCGAAGTGCTGCCGAAGAATCTCCTGCCCGACATTCCCGAATGACGATATCAGAAATAAAGCAGTGATAAAGATGGCGACGTGTCCACCACTTGCGCGTCACCAACTGGTGAGCAGCACCCAACAAGGAACTACTGTCACGCGCAGACAGGTAGCTCACAATGGATGTTTCAATATAGACCGAGGACAAGGCGTTTTCTATCGTTGATTTTGGGCAATGGGGGTGACTCATGGCTTGTGCGATAACAATGTCAGTTATTGCTTACCCATTCAACGCCTCAGCCCTTATCAACGCTGCCTCAAAATCAAGCTCGCCACTGTAAATGGCGCGACCGCAAATCACGCCCTCAATGCCTTCATCTTCCACAGAACACAGGGCTTCAATGTCGGCCATGCAAGACAGTCCGCCTGAGGCAATGACGGGAATAGTCAAGGCTTGCGCCAGGCGCACGGTGGCTTCAATGTTGAGGCCGCTTAACATGCC
>CAIXMC010000219.1 GCA_903920405.1 uncultured beta proteobacterium | reverse complement strand
CTTTTGTATAACCTTTGGAGAATATTGATATGAAAAAATCGCTGATTGCACTGGCAGTATTGGCTGCATCCGGTGCGGCAATGGCCCAATCTTCCGTCACGCTGTACGGTATTGTGGATACTTATTTGTCTAGTGAAAAGACAGAAACAGCGGCCAAGAATGGTGGTGCCAATACCTCGTTGACTCAAAACAAACTGAGCAGTGGTGGTATGAATACATCACGTTGGGGTTTGAAGGGTACTGAGGACCTTGGTGGTGGTTTAAAGGCCAACTTTGACCTGCAACAAGGTTTTAACGTGGACGATGGTGCAGCCAAGACCGTTACAGTTGATGGTGTAAGTTCACCTGCAGCTTTTAGCCGTCAAGCATGGGTAGGTGTGTCGGGTGGCTTGGGTGCAGTGCGTTTGGGTAAAACATCAACGCCTTATTACGATATTGACGGTCTTCAAGATGCCATGTTTGATGTCGTTTTTGCAGCCCAAAGGAAGGTTTTTGCAAGCTCTTACAACGGGTACACCAATTTCGCAGCCAATACCATCTATTACCAAGCTCCTAACATGGGTGGATTTAGCGGTGCTGTGAGTTACAGTTTGGGCGAAAATAAAACGACCGTGGTGGATGCTGGTTACATCACTTCGCTCAATTTAACATATGCTGGTGGCCCCATCAGTGCGTCTTTTGGTTTCCAAAATGAGAAAAAAGATGCTTCGGTTGACGGTGTGACGTTTGTTCGTTTGGGCGCTGCTTACGATTTTGGTGTTGCTGTTGCCAAGGTCACTTATGGTCGCGTGTCTGATGGCATGTTCAGCGCTGGCAAAGTAACTCCCAAGGCCGGTAACGAAACCACGGAATGGCAAGTAGGCGTTGATGTGCCCATTTCCAGCGCGCTCATCTTGTCTGCCAGCCTTGCCAAATCTGATGAAAATACAGTTTCGCTGACTCAAAATAACGCCACAGGTCGTACCGGCGTTGGTGCTGCTGCCAAGTACATCCTCTCCAAACGCACCTTCGCTTATGTCGGAATTGAAGCCGACAGAGCCACAGATCCAGCAAGGAATGACGCAACCAACACGATCATTGCCGCTGGTATTCAACACCGCTTCTGATCTAGCGCTGACGAAAATCAGTTAGAAAATTCATCACATCAACCCCGCTTGGGCAACCTGGCGGGGTTTTTTTATGGGGACATGAAGGTCGCCTTATCGTTTTGTGATGACACCCAAAGAGATACAAGGTTCACACACCGCGTTCACGGTCGGCCTTGAACTGTGCCTGAAAAGCACCAAACTGACCTGCATCCAGTGCTGCGCGCACCTCGCTCATCAGGTTCAGGACATAGTGCAGGTTATGGATGCTCGCCAGCATGGGACCCAGCATTTCACCGCAGCGATCCAGATGATGCAAGTAAGCACGGCTGAATCCCCCATGCTTACTGCCATTGACATGGGTGATGCCTTGGCAAGCGTAGCAGGTGCAGGTGTCGTCCACTGGGCTGTGGTCTGCCTTGTGACGGGCGTTGCGAATTTTCAGGTCACCAAAACGGGTGAACAATGTGCCATTGCGAGCATTGCGGGTGGGCATGACGCAGTCAAACATATCAACACCTTGCACTACACCCTCTACCAAATCTTCAGGGGTGCCCACCCCCATCAGGTAACGCGGTTTGTGAGCGGGCAGTCGATGGGGGGTGTGCGCCATGATGCGCAGCATCTCGTCTTTGGGTTCACCCACACTAACACCACCCACTGCGTAACCTGGGAAATTCATATCAATAAGGGCATCCAGAGACTCTTGGCGCAAATGCTCAAACATGCCCCCTTGCACAATGCCAAACAAGGCATTGTGGTTTTGCAATCGTTCAAATTCTGCCTGACTGCGCCGTGCCCAGCGCAAACTCATGGCCATTGAATCCCTGGCCTGGCGTTCGGTGGTGATTTGGCCCATGGTCTTGGCCTCT
This sequence comes from uncultured beta proteobacterium, assembly GCA_903920405.1. Classification (GTDB taxonomy): domain Bacteria; phylum Pseudomonadota; class Gammaproteobacteria; order Burkholderiales; family Burkholderiaceae_C; genus Rhodoferax. The sequence goes on along the minus strand of CAIXMC010000219.1, from coordinate 5,658 downwards.
AACGACAGATAGGGTGTGCATTCGTCAAGCTGCATGACAACATCAGAATTGAGCTGGGTTTGAATCTGCATACTGACTTCAGGCGACATAAAGAGCTTGTCCCCGTTCACGGGGGATGAAAAATGCACACCTTCCTCGGTAATGTGGCGCAATGATCCCAGACTCCAGACCTGAAAGCCGCCTGAGTCAGTCAGGATGGGCTTGTGCCAGTTCTCAAAACCATGCAATCCGCCAAAACTCTTCATCACATCTAACCCCGGACGCATCCACAAATGAAAGGCATTGCCCAAAATAATTTGCGCGCCCATATCTTCCAGACTGCAAGGCATCACGCCCTTGACCGTGCCATAAGTGCCCACGGGCATAAACACAGGAGTTTGTAGGATGCCGTGCGTGAGCGTAAGCTGTCCTGTGCGTGCGTGTGATCCGGTATAAGTGCCGTGGGCGGGGTCGGTAGAAAGCAGGTCAAATTTCAGCATGAACAATCCAAAAGAGTGGCAGGATTGTATGCAGACATCCCTTCATACAACTCGGACATCTTTACTTTGTGATATGCTTTACATTTTAATAGTAAGGAGTATTTTATGACGGTTGCATCCCCTGAGTTGGACGAATTGCCCACTGTTGAAGCCGTAGTTTCTACCAAAGGCCAAGTCACGCTGCCTGCGGCCATGCGTGCCAAATTGGGCTTAGGGCCTGGCTCGCACATTCATTTTGAACTGCGTGGCAAAGAGCTGATCATTAAGCCTGAACTACCGATGAGCACTTACCGCGGCATCCTGAAAGGGTATGACCTAGGCGATATTGAACCCGAAAAAGAGCCAGATCGGACATTTGAATGAACATTGTTGACTCTTCAGGCTGGATCGAATACTTCCAGGATACCCTACGTGCAGACTTGTTTGCCGACCCCATCGAAAACCGCCATCACCTTTTGGTACCCACCATCTCTTTGTTTGAAGTTCACAAGGTGCTCAGCCGTAATCTGCCTGAAATGCTGGTCACACAGTGCCTGGATGTGATGCGATTAGGCCGTGTTCTTGATTTGACGGATGCACGCGCCGTGTCAGCCTCCAAGGCATCGCGTCTGCATAATTTGGCCATGGCAGACGCTGCCATGTACAGCATGGCGCAGGAGTTGCATGCCATCTTCTGGACGCAAGATGTTGGTTACCAAGGGTTGCCTGGGGTAAACTATTTTGCAAAAGATACCATGGCGTAACTGCTGGTCAGTTGGTCAGCCAGCGTGCGTCATTGCTCAAAATGATATCGAACACGTTCATGTAGCAATTGGCAGGTGGCTTCTTCGTCGCACTGCGCCAGTCGGTCATAAATGCGCCACGCCATGGGTTTGAACACTGCCATCACCGTTGGGTCAAAGTGACTGCCCGTATCTCTTTCAAGAATGACCATCGAGGCACCGAAACTCATAGGTTCTTTGTAGGGGCGCTTGGAACACAGGGCATCGAACACATCGGCCACAGCAAAAATGCGTGCCGACAGGGGAATAGCCTCACCAGCAAGCTGTGCCGGGTAGCCGGTGCCGTTCCATTTCTCGTGATGCGATGCCACCACATCTTGCGCACCATCCAGCCAACCCGCACCGACCACAATGTCTTTGCCTTGGCTCACATGGGTGCGCATGATGGTCGTCTCAGCTTCATCAAGCCTGCCAGGTTTTAGCAAAATGGCATCAGGAATACCGATTTTGCCCACATCATGCAGAAAACTGCCAGCAATCAAAGCCTGCATGGTTGTACCCGTCAGCCCCATTTGTTCAGCCACGGTGGCCGCAATCCAGGCCACACGGTAATTGTGGGCACCGGTGTCAGAATCGCGCTTGGCAATGGCACGTCCCAAGGCTTCCATCATCGAAATGTGTGAGTCCAACACTTCGCGTGTTTTTCGCTCGTTGTCTGACGACAGGTGAACAACCACAGGGTACAGTGCCGCGCCACACAGCAAGGAAGCCAGGCCAACCATCAAAGCAGCAGCAAGCGAACTTTTTAAGATTTGGTCTTGCTGCCAAGTCGGCATCACCCGTACACCCTCAAAGAAGCTAGTGATGGGCATCCGGAGGTCAGTTTCAGAATTTCGCAAAGGCACAAAAACCCGCAACACCCACAAGCCCTTGGCGAGTTTGAAACTTTCATAAAAGGGCTTTGTGTAGTTTGGCCTTCCGTGATGTGGCATGGATGATTCGATGGTTTTACCCACAGGGGTCATGGACTCTGCCAACTTGCTGCCGTACGAGTTGTAAATTTCGACAATGTCAAACATGCCGCCTGAAATGATTTGAGCAGCACTGGCAGCACGTTCAACGGCATTTTGACCGCTCATGTCAATGGCACCAAAGTGATGCGACAAACGGCCAGACTCTTCAATAGCCAGCGAAACAATGCTTTCTTCAGCACTCTCAAACGACACATACCATGCCATAGGGCTGACCAAGGATGCCAGAAGAATGCTGACTGCTGCAATGCGAACAGCAGTTCGCTTTTGAAAAGTGTTCATGGTCTGGTGTTGTGTCCACTGGCAGGGTTCTCGCGGCGCATTAACAGCATGGCATCGCCATAACTGAAAAATCGATATTGCTGTTGAATGGCATGGCGGTAAAGCGTCTTGATGTGATCAAAGCCAGCAAAAGCACTGACCAGCATCATTAAACTTGATTTTGGCAAATGAAAGTTGGTAACCAGCACGTCGATTGCCTTGAATTTAAAGCCTGGCGTGATAAAAATTTGAGTATCGCCCGTGGATTGGCTTGTTTGCACCCATGACTCCAAAGTGCGCATACTGGTACTGCCCACTGCAATGACGCGTCCGCCACGTCTCTTGCAATCCTTTATGGCCTGTTGCGCTTGTGCGGGCACGTTGTACCATTCTCTGTGCATGGTGTGATGGGCCAGGTTTTCTGTCTTGACGGGTTGAAAAGTGCCAGCACCTACATGCAGCGTGATGGATGTCCGCAAGACACCCATGGCATCTATTTTGGCCAGCAGTTCTTCATCAAAATGCAAAGCTGCCGTTGGCGCTGCAACAGCTCCCGGATATTTGGCAAACACAGTTTGATAGCGATGCGCGTCTTCTGGCGAATCGGTGTGGGTGACGTAAGGCGGAAGTGGAACATGGCCGTGGCGTTCCATCAGCGTGTAGGGGTTGTCGCCTGCATCGTTGGCTAATTTGAGGCGAAACATGGTGCCTTGGTTGTCAGGCCAACGGCCTAGCAAGGTGGCATTCCAACGCTCCTGGCTGCCTGGTGCGCAGCAGAGTGCGAATGTGCTGCCTGGCTTTGGCTTTTTACTGCAGCGCATGTGGGCTGCGACTTCGCCATCACCTAGTACACGTTCTATCAACAGTTCTACTTGACCGCCGGTCTGCTTTTCACCAAACAAACGTGCCTTCATGACTTGGGTATCGTTAAATACCATCAAATCACCAGGCAGCAACAGCGTTGGCAGTTCACTAAAAATACGATCCACTGGCACATCAGCAGTGCCGTCAAGCAACCTTGAGCTGCTGCGCTTTTGAGCTGGGTGTTGTGCAATCAGTTTGGTTGGCAGATCAAAATCAAAGTCGCTAAGCGTGAAGTTTTTAGGCATGACAATCGCAAAAGGATGCATCAATTTTCATAGCATCCTATGCAAGCTGGATAAGGGCTAGAGCCATTTTTTATACATAAAATAACGCTGACCCAAGGAAGCTGTGAATCCAGCAATTTCAACCTAAAGTGACACGAACAACATGTTCGTTGTGATCATGAAACAGCTCAATCGTAGGGCATTCCACCCGGCGACCATCGACAAGAACAGAGGTGACACCACTGTTCACACCGGATGGATTACTTACATGAATATGATAAACAGCCCCACGAAATACTCGTTTGACAGAAAATTCTTTCCACTCCTTCGGAATACAGGGATTGATGTGAAGCCCTGTATATGAAGGTTGAATACCAAGAATATGTTGGGTAGCAGCTTGATAAGTCCACGATGCCGTACCCGATAACCAGCTATTTCTGCCCAATCCAAACTGGGGGTGTTCATTGCCTAAAATATTTTGTGGATAAGAATAAGGCTCACACTCATAAATATCCATGATTTCATTTTTTGCCGCAGGGTTAATTTGCTGATAATACTTGAATGCCAAATCTCCATGACCCAGCATGGTTTCTGCAATCATGCACCAAGGATTGGTGTGCAGAAAAACACCTCCATTTTCTTTGGCACCCGGAGGATAAGTGGTGATACCACCCTTACTGGGATCAAATCCATTAAATCCAGGCCAACTGAGTTTGATGCCATAGGGGGTATTGAGAAACTTGTTGACCGAGTTCATGGCCTTTTCAGCTTTATCAGCAGGAGCTACGCCAGACAACACTGCCCAGGATTGGCTATTGACATAAATTTTGCCAAGTTCATTGCGATGTGAGCCAAGGGGTGTACCGTCCTCTTCAAAATACCTTACATACCATTCTCCATCCCAAGCCTGTTGATTGATGGCATTTTTCATATTGTCATAATCTATTTGATAATCATTGGCCTTATTTTTATCGCCCAAATAATGCATCAGTTCAATCATTTCCAACAATGCTTTGGCATATTGGTTAGCTACAAAAAGACTTTCTGCATTTCCTTTCAGGTTCACAGTATCATTCCAGTCTGCAAAACCCAAGAGTGGCAGACCGTGTTGCCCCAAATGTGACTTTGTAAATGCAAGGGAACGTTGAAGATGCTCTAAAACTATTCCACTGTCCCGTTGAGAAATATCTAACTTCTTGTCATAAAAAGTAATTTCATGGTTTAAAAATTCAAAATTCCCAGTTTCCTTCAAATAAGCACAGACAGCGAGAATAATCCAAAGATGATCGTCACCATAAAAGGCATGGCCGTGCTCTTCGCGGGAATCTCCTTCATTGGCCTCCAGCGTAGAGGCATAAAACTGGTGCATGGCAGAACCATCTGTTCTTTGAACGCTCAGAATTTTTTTCATGAGTTCTTGTGCCTGCGCTGGCATGTGAACGAGTGTGCCCATCACATCCTGAGAACTGTCTCGAAAACCAATACCGCGACCACCAAATCCCAACTGATACAGCGACAAATCTCTGGACCAATTCATGGTGGTGTGGCACTGACGAGGATTATGTATATTCACCATGGAGTTAAACGCAGCATCCGGCGTTGTCACTTCAAAAGTGGCCAGATACTGATCCCAGTACGTTTTCAAGTGACGAAAAGCCATATCCACTTCATGACAATCTCTGAACTTATTAATCGACTTCATCGCTTCTTCAAGACTGGCTTCCTGCCCCAGTTGCGTCACAATTCTTCGTGATTCACCAGGTTGCAAAGTTCCAAGTACATGAAGCAAGGCACTGATATTGTCAGCACGGCGCGCTTGATGATTGGACAAATGCATCTGATGAAGCGCCAATGGGTTTTTCCAGGTGCCATACTCGTTATCTCCCAAAAAAGATTTTCGATCGGTTTCCCATGAATCGACGAAAACATTGGATGTGAAGTAATTCACCGAAGTATCCCTGTTCATAAAGGCATACTGTTTGTGAATCACATGCCCATCAGCATCCTGAATGGCATCTACAGTCATGGTTTGAGGCACCCAATCTGCATTGGTCAACTGCTTCAACGCATCAAAATG
>CAIXMC010000218.1 GCA_903920405.1 uncultured beta proteobacterium | reverse complement strand
GAGAGCGCTACGCACCCGACTGAGCTACAAGCGACTCGTTTGGGGGTGTTGCTCCTCCTTGCAGGCAGTAGCCTGCAGCGTCGTCACGCCTACCCAGACGCGCCGCCAGTAGCCCACTCGGGCGCGTTCAACTGAGGAATCCCGGTTCAAAGTGATGTGGAAAGCTGTGCGAACTGGAGTGAGTTTTTTTGTATAACAAATCGGCCTCTAACGCACGTCCAGCTTGCGTAGTTAGCTATTTTATTGATAGTAAAATAGGCGAATAAATTCGCCTAACTCTTCTTCTTGTATGTATCCATAACAGGTCATAATTTCAGGATTACATCCATATGCCATCCAACGTGTTGCCACTGTCTGTCACATTCCTCAAAACCTGGTCTGTCATGACCCGGTTTTTGTTGGTTGCGGTGGTGTTGGCTTGGGTCGTGTTGGTGCTGGCGTGGGGCGCGCTGCATTGGCTGATTGTGCCGCGAATCAACGAGTGGCGACCCCAATTGGAACAACAGGCCACGCGCACGCTGGGGGTGACAGTTCAGGTGGGTTCTGTGGTGGCAGTGTCCAACGGGTGGATTCCCTCGTTTGAAATGAAGGATGTTCGTTTGCTCGATTCCCAGGGTCGTTTGGCCTTGAGCTTGCCGCGCATTGTGGCGGCATTGTCACCACGATCGCTGTGGCGTTTGGGTTTTGAGCAGCTTTATATTGATCAGCCTACGCTTGAGGTTCGGCGGGCGAAAAATGGCCAGATAGACATCGGTGGCTTGTCTTTTCATGACTCTGACAACACAGAGCCACTGGACTGGCTTTTTTCGCAGCGTGAATTAGTCATTCATGACGGCACACTGCGCTGGAGCGACGAGCAGCGCAGCGCTGAACCGGTGGCACTGCGCACGGTTAATTTTGTTCTGCGCAACAAGGGTCGTCACCATGACATGCGTATGGATGCCACCCCTCCGGCCGTCTGGGGGCAAGGTTTTAGCGTGATGGCCAAGTTTTTACAACCCCTGTTGGCGCAGCACTCAGGCCGTTGGCAAGATTGGCAGGGTCAAATTTACGCTGCATTGGCGCAAGTGGATGTGTTTGCACTGCGCCGCTATGTTGATGTCGATGTGGGTGTGCAACAGGGCATGGGCGCGTTGCGGGCCTGGGTGGATGTGAATCGGGGCAGTGTGACGCAAGCAGTGACGGATGTGGCTTTGGTGCAGGCGAGTGTGGTTCTGTCGCCCTCTTTGCAGCCCTTGATGTTGGCGAAAGTACACGGGCGTGTGGGGGGGCGTGTGTTAGGGTCAGACCTGGAGTTTTTTTCCAAGTCGTTGGTGTTTGACACACAAGAGGGGCAGCATTGGCCTGGGGGCAACATCACGGTCAAACTTTTGGGCGCATACGCCGCAGCATCAACGGGTGGCAGCATCGTGGCCGATCGCCTGGACCTGGACGCGCTGGCGCAAATCGCTCGGCATTTGCCTGTGGATGACCGTTTGCGTGAATCGTTGCTGGCTTATGCGCCCAAGGGTCTGATAGACAGTTTGCAGGCGCACTGGCAGGGGTCTTTGGCAGCGCCAAAAACCTATAGCGCCAAAGGCCGTGTGCGCGCGCTGACAGTGGCGGCAGTGTCCTTTACACCGGGCTTGCAAGGGGCTGATTTCAGCTTTGATTTTGACCAGAACGCCGGTCAGGCCGATATAGCCATCACATCGGGCAGTGTGGTCTTGCCCACTTTTTTTCAAGAGCCAGTCCTGGCGGTGAATCAGTTACACGCTATGGCACGCTGGCAGGTAGAGGGTGAACATATAGCGGTGCAAATTGACAACATGACATTTGCCAATGCAGATGCACAGGGACAAGCGCGCATTCGGTGGGAAACAAGTGACCCTTTGCGATCGAGCGATCACTCGCGCTTTCCGGGTGTGCTGGACTTGCAGGCCTCGTTGAGTCGCGCCGATGGCAAACAGGTGTATCGCTACCTGCCTTTGGTGGTCAACCGACTGGCGCGTGACTATGTGCGAGATGCCGTGCAGGATGGCAAATCGGACGATGTGCAGTTTGTCATGAAAGGAGACATCAGTCAATTTCCACGAATAGCCCCTCAAAAGGGTATTTTCAAAATCACGGCGCAGGTGCGTGATGCCCAGTTTGCTTATGTTCCGCAAAGGCTGCAAACGCCTGGTGAATTACCCTGGCCCAGCCTGCGCAACCTCAACGGTGAATTGGTGATTGACGGGATGCAACTGCATGTAAAAAATGCCAGCGCCACTCTGGGACAGTCGCTCAAAGTGACGGCAGCCCATGCCGATGTGGCCGATCTGGCAGACCCGCTTGTCAAGGTCAGTGCAGATGTCAAAGGCTTGGCGGCAGAATTATTGAAATTGATCAATAGCTCACCCATTGCCGCCATGACAGGGCAGGCGCTACAACAGACTGTGGTCAGTGGTGACACCACCAACCAGTTGCAATTAACGCTGCCTTTGGCTGATTTGCTCAAAACCAGCGTACAGGGCAGTGTGACGTGCAACGGCAACGACGTTCAAATCACACCGGACAGCCCCAAGTTGACGCGGGTTCGCGGTCAGCTTCATTTCACTGAAAACGGGTTGTCGGTGTCCCAGGTTCGTGCGCGATTGTTGGGGGGAGATGCGCGTCTGGAAGGCGGCTTGCGGTTATCGCAGCAGGCCTTGCCCAAAAGCACGGTGCCCAGTGTGATTCGCGTCTTCGGTATGGCGACCGCAGAGGGATTGCGTCAGGCCAGTGAATTGGGTTTGGTGTCCAGATTGGCCAACCTGGCCAGCGGCGCGGCAGCTTACAGTGCTACTTTGGGGATGCGCCGTGGTGTGCCCGAGTTGCAGATGAACAGCAGTTTGCAGGGCATGGCTTTGAATTTGCCACATCCCCTAGGAAAAAGTGCAGATACCAGTGTTTCTTTGCAGTTGAAAACATCCGTGCTGACCGATGCTCCTGATGCCTTGCACCAGCGCTTGAGTATGTCTGTGGCCGATGTTTTGCGCGTGTGGTACGAGCGCGATTTGTCCGCACCGACACCTCGGGTCTTGCGCGGTGCCATGGAACTCGGCCTGCAAGCCCATGAGTTTGCGCCGCAGCCGGCCTCTGGGGTCAGTGCCAATTTCAGGTTTGGGTCGCTTGATGTAGATGCCTGGCGTGATGTTCTCACCCAAGTCAGTGGCGCGGAGCCTGGAAATTCGGCAGATTATTTACCGTCGGTGCTGGCTTTACGCTCAGATATCGTGATCTTTGCATCCAAACCTTTCAGGCAGGTCGTGTTGGGCGGCTCGCGTGACGGTGTGATTTGGCGTGCCAATCTGAAGGCCGATGAAGTCAATGGTTATTTGGAATATCAACAACCGAGCGACCAGACAGGCAACACCAACGCGGGGCGTGTTTATGCACGGCTGGCAAAACTCTCTATTGCCCCCAATATGGCCAGCGATGTTGAAGCCTTGCTCGATGAACAACCGGCCAGCATTCCCGCCCTGGATATCGATGTGAATGATTTTGAGTGGCGTGGCAAACACTTGGGGCACTTACAAGTGCAGGCCATTAACCGTGCAAAACAAAACAGTCCTGGGGCAACCACACAGCGAGAATGGCGTTTGGGCAAGTTCAATTTGACCCTGCCAGAAGCTCGTTTTGCAGCCACAGGTGATTGGGTTGCCCTACAAAATAGTGCGGACAAGCCACTGGGCAAAGATAAGCGGCGCACAGCGCTCGGTTTTACCTTGGACATTGCTGACAGTGGTGCTTTGCTCCATCGCTTTGGCATGAAGGATGTGGTCTCAGGTGGCAAAGGCCAATTGCAAGGGCAAGTGGGTTGGATCGGCTCGCCCATGAGTCCGGATTACAAAAGCATGAGCGGAACGGTGTCGGTGAATGTTTCATCCGGGCAATTCTTGAAAGCTGACCCCGGTATTGCCAAACTGTTGGGCGTATTGAGTTTGCAATCTTTACCGCGCCGCCTGACGCTGGATTTTCGGGATGTGTTTAGTCAGGGCTTTGCCTTTGACTTTGTGCGAGGCAACGTCACGCTGAACAAAGGCATTGCCAGCACCAACAACCTGCAAATGAAAGGTGTCAATGCAGCAGTGCTGATGGAAGGTTCTGCCGATGTGGAGCGGGAAACCCAAGACCTGAAAGTGGTGGTGATTCCAGAAATCAACGCGGGAACGGCCTCGCTTTTGGCTTCAGTGGTCAACCCTGCTGTAGGGTTGGGTACATTTTTAGCCCAAGTGTTTTTGCGTCGGCCACTGATAGAGTCTGCCACGCAGGAATTTCATGTCAGTGGCAGTTGGGCTGACCCCACAGTCATCAAAGTTGTCAAACCTGTGGAAAAGCCATGAAAAGCATATCCTGAGGTGGATCGTTCTAGCTCGCGCATAAAATCAAAAGTCAAATTTGTGGGGTTTGTCTTTATGCAAGAAATAGAAATAAGTAAAACAACTCTGACGGTCATTATCTCAGCTAAAAATGAAGGTCATCAGATAGCAGCCTGCGTCAAATCGGTTTTGTTTGCCGATGAAATTCTTGTTCTGGATTCTGGCAGTTCAGACGACACAGAAGCTCAAGCCCGGTATGCTGGTGCCATCGTTCACACTACAGACTGGATCGGATACGGCCCACAGCAGACAAGAGGCATCAGTTTGGCCAAAAGTGATTGGGTGCTGTCAATAGACGCAGATGAACGAGTGACCGATGCCCTGCGACAGGAAATACTTGATGCCATTTCAAATTTAACGGTGGACGGCTACCGCTTACCTCGCTATTCCAGTTTCTGTGGCCAGTTTATGGAACACAGTGGCTGGAGACCTGACTACACATTGCGGCTGGCTCGCAGAAAACAAGCCCGATTTACCGATCACTTTCTGCATGCACACATGACAGTGAACGGGAAAATTAAAGACCTCAAGTCACCCATTATTCATTATAGTTATAGAAATATTGATGATGTACTTGAAAAACTTAATAGATATTCCAAAGGTGCAGCGATTGACATGGAAAACAGAAAAATATCTTCAACACTGACAAAGGCTTTACTAAAAGGATTATGGTCATTTATCAAAACTTATTTATTAAAACAAGGATTCAGAGATGGAAAGATAGGATTGGTACTTGCCATTTATAATTCACAAACGACTTATTATAAATATTTACGATTATGGATGCATGAGCATAAAAAGACCATCCAATTGTGAAATTTTTTAAAACCTTCTCATAACTAACTACTATTTCAATAGCTAACTAGGTAGGCTGGGCGTGCGTTACAGGGCAAAAAGGCTTGTTATTTGGGCAACCCTCACCCGCTGGGCTAAGGTATGCACACATTTTTTACAGCCATGGCGGCATGCCATCCGGCAGCGATGAGAGCAAAGCGAGTGAGTCCGTAGTGCATCG
>CAIXMC010000217.1 GCA_903920405.1 uncultured beta proteobacterium | reverse complement strand
AGGTGGTGGTGTACCGCAATTGATTGCCATTCACCAAGATATATCCGGCAAAAGCCGCGATTTGGCACTGAGCTATGCCTCGGCCAACGGTGGCGGCAAGGCGGGCATTATTGAAACCAGTTTCCGTGAAGAAACCGAGACCGATTTGTTTGGCGAACAAGCTGTGCTGTGCGGTGGCACGGTGGAATTGGTCAAGGCCGGATTCGAGACTTTGGTCGAGGCCGGTTATGCCCCCGAGATGGCCTATTTTGAATGTCTGCACGAGCTGAAATTGATTGTCGATATGATTTATGAAGGTGGTATTGCCAACATGAATTACTCTGTTTCAAACAACGCCGAATATGGTGAATATGTCACGGGGCCAAAAATCATCACGGCAGCCTCCAAAGATGCCATGCGTCAATGTTTGAAGGATATTCAGACGGGTGAATATGCCAAGAGCTTTATCCTTGAAAATCAGGCGGGTGCGCCCACCCTCTTGAGCCGCAGGCGTTTGATGGCCGAACACCCCATTGAAAAAGTAGGTGCGACGCTGCGTGCCATGATGCCCTGGATCGCGAAAAACAAATTGGTTGATCAAACGCGCAATTAACACCCAATATCGTAGGTCGAGTGAGCGCACACAAGCGTAACCCGACATTTTTTTGCGTTTATTGGCTTCACACATCATCATGGTTCACATTACTCTCCCCGATGCCTCAGTGCGTGACTACCCCGGACCCGTCACAGTGGCTGAGGTTGCCGCATCCATTGGAGCTGGCTTGGCCAAAGCCGCACTCGCTGGCCAAGTGGGAGACAAACTTGTGGATACCAGTTATGTGATGGATGCGGATGCAGCGCTGTCCATCATCACGGCCAAAGACGCAGCAGGCTTGGAGATCATCCGTCACTCAACGGCGCATTTGCTGGCCTATGCCGTCAAGGATTTATTTCCAACGGCACAAGTCACCATTGGCCCTGTGATTGAAAACGGTTTTTACTACGATTTCTCATACGAACGCCCTTTTACGCAAGATGACTTGGTCACCATTGAAAAGCGTATGACTGAGTTGGTCGCCAAAGACGAGCCTATAGCGCGTCGTGTGTTACAGCGTGACAATGCTGTGGCCTATTTTAAAAATTTGGGCGAACACTACAAAGCTGAAATCATCAACAGCATCCCCGCTGATCAAGAGGTCAGTCTGTACCGCGAAGGCGCGTTTGAAGATTTGTGCCGTGGGCCCCACGTTCCCAGTACCGGCAGGCTCAAACATTTCAAACTGATGAAAGTGGCAGGTGCTTATTGGCGCGGCGACCATCACAATGAAATGTTGCAGCGCATCTATGGCACGGCCTGGGCGACCAAAGAAGACTTGGCACAACACATCACAATGCTCGAAGAAGCAGAAAAACGCGACCACCGAAAAATTGGACGCGAGCTTGATCTGTTTCACCTCGATGACCATGCGCCAGGCTTGGTGTTTTGGCATACCAGGGGCTGGACGTTGTGGCAGTGTGTCGAGCAGTACATGCGTCAGGTTTATCGCAACAATGGCTACCGTGAAGTCAAAGGCCCACAAATCATCGATAAAAGCCTGTGGGAAAAAACGGGTCACTGGGATAAATACCGCGAAAACATGTTCGTGACCGAATCTGAAAAGCGCGAATATGCCTTAAAACCGATGAATTGCCCAGGTCATATTCTGATTTTCAAGCAGGGGATTAAAAGCTACCGCGATTTGCCCTTGCGTTATGGTGAATTTGGTCAATGCCACCGCAATGAACCTTCAGGCGGATTGCACGGCATCATGCGTGTGCGTGGGTTCACGCAAGACGATGGTCACATTTTTTGCACCGAAGATCAAATTTTGCAAGAGTGCTCTGATTACACCGCCCTGCTGCAAAAGGTCTATGCTGATTTTGGTTTCAAAAACATCATCTACAAAATTGCCACGCGCCCCGACAAGCGCATTGGCAGCGATGCCAGTTGGGACAAGGCAGAACATGCCTTGATGGAAAGTCTGCGTACTTCGGGCTGCGAGTATCAGGTGTCGCCCGGCGAAGGTGCTTTTTATGGCCCCAAAATTGAATACACCCTGAAAGATGCCATCGGGCGGCCATGGCAGTGTGGAACCATTCAGGTTGATTTTTTCATGACGGAACGTCTGGGGGCTGAGTATGTGGGTGAAGACGGCGCACGTCACTGTCCTGTCTTGTTGCACCGGGCCATTGTGGGCAGTCTGGAGCGTTTCATAGGCATCTTGATTGAGGAAACTGCAGGCGCCTTGCCCGTTTGGCTCGCACCCGTTCAAGCTGTAGTGATTAACGTGACCGATGCTCATGCACAATATGCTGCCGGTGTGGCTACCATTTTGTCAAGTCAAGGATTCAGAATTGAAACTGACCTTCAAAACGATAAAATCACTTATAAAATACGTCAGCATGCCATGCAAAAAGTCCCTTATCTTGTTGTTGTGGGCGACCGTGAAATGACATCTGGCACAGTGTCAGTGCGAATGCGTGGTGGAAAAGACCTCGGTGTCATGTCAATTGATGAGTTTTCAAAGCGATTGATGGCCGACACTGCGCGTAAATCTCAAACAGTATGATGGTTGTTGTTTTCTGGTGCAGTTTTCTGCGTTTAGGCGCAGTCCCTTCTGCAGTGCGGCCACAGTGTGTGTGGTAATTTTTTAAAGGATTGAGTTATCGCTACCGAAATTCGTGATCGCCGTCAGCGCGAAGAACGCAAATACCGATTAAATCGGGAAATCACAGCACCTGAAGTGCGTCTTTCTGGTGTTGAAAATGAGCCTCTGGGTGTCGTTAGTACCACTGAAGCCTTGCGCATGGCAGGTGAGCTGGATGTCGATTTGGTCGAAATTTCAGCTACAGCCACCCCGCCTGTGTGCCGTTTGATGGATTACGGCAAGTTCAAATACCAGGAACAAAAAAAAGCGGCTGAAGCCAAAGCACGCCAAACTGTCATTGATATCAAGGAAATCAAATTTCGCCCAGGTACCGATGATGGAGACTACAACATCAAAATGCGCAATATTCGGCGTTTCCTTGCCGAGGGCGATAAATGCAAAATCACCCTGCGTTTTCGCGGGCGTGAAATTACCCATCAAGATTTAGGTTTGGCGCT
>CAIXMC010000216.1 GCA_903920405.1 uncultured beta proteobacterium | reverse complement strand
ATGATTTTGGAGACCACGCCTGCACCCACTGTCTTGCCACCTTCGCGGATGGCAAAACGCAGACCTTCTTCCATGGCGATGGGAGCAATCAGCTTAACGGTGATGGAGACGTTGTCGCCAGGCATGACCATTTCTTTGCCATCTGCCAATTCAATGGCACCAGTCACGTCTGTGGTGCGGAAATAAAACTGGGGACGATAGTTACTAAAGAATGGGGTATGACGACCGCCTTCGTCTTTGGATAAGACGTAAACCTCACACGTAAAGTGCGTATGGGGTTTGATGGAGCCGGGTTTGCACAACACTTGGCCACGTTGCACGTCTTCACGTTTGGTGCCGCGCAACAAAATGCCCACGTTGTCACCTGCTTGACCTTGGTCGAGCAATTTGCGAAACATTTCAACACCGGTGCAGGTGGTTTTTTGCGTGTCGTGAATGCCCACAATTTCAATTTCTTCGCCCACTTTGATGACACCACGTTCCACACGGCATGTGACCACTGTGCCACGACCAGAGATGGAGAAAACGTCTTCCACAGGCATCAAAAATGCACCATCTACCGCACGCTCAGGCGTGGGGATGTAGCTGTCCAGGGCATCAGCGAGCTTCATGATGGACATTTCGCCAAGTTCGCCTTTGTCGCCTTCCATGGCCAGTTTGGCTGAACCGTGAATGATGGGTGTGGCATCGCCTGGAAATTCGTATTTGTCAAGCAACTCACGCACTTCCATTTCCACCAACTCTAGCAGTTCGGCATCATCAACCATGTCGCACTTGTTCAAATACACGATGATGTAAGGCACGCCCACCTGACGAGCCAACAAAATGTGTTCGCGGGTTTGGGGCATGGGGCCGTCAGCGGCAGAACACACCAAAATGGCACCGTCCATTTGGGCTGCACCGGTAATCATGTTTTTCACATAGTCCGCATGGCCTGGGCAATCAACGTGGGCGTAGTGACGCTTGGACGTTTCGTACTCCACGTGCGCAGTGTTGATGGTGATACCGCGTGCCTTTTCTTCGGGAGCTGCGTCAATTTGGTCATAAGCCTTGGCTGTGCCACCAAATTTGGCAGCAAGCACAGAAGTCATCGCAGCCGTGAGTGTGGTTTTGCCGTGGTCAACGTGACCGATGGTGCCCACATTGACGTGGGGCTTGGTGCGTGCAAATTTTTCTTTTGCCATTTTGTGACTCCGAAAAGTAAAGGACTATCAAACAAGCATTTGGCATTTTTCAGCCACTCCTAGTACCGCATTGATTATGCAAGTTACTGTTTTATATAAATAATTGATATTTCAAAAAAGTACCAAAAAAAACAAATCCGCCTCATTGACGTCACAAGTGAATCAATACGAGTTAGTGCAATTTTAGCACTATTGATGATGAAAGTGGACTCCAATGTTCAGACAGTTTTTTGGTTGGTTTAAGCTGCATTCCCAGTTTTCATCACACCCGGACGGCGTGGCTCACTTTACTTTGTAGAGACTATCTTCTACAATCTTTTTTGCCACACCGTCTCACTCTACTGCTGCATCCCTCCTCATCCCTCAAGCGCAATGCACACTTTCCTCTGGCACGATTACGAGACTTTTGGTGCCAATGCCCGCCAGGCTAGGCCTGCGCAATTTGCCGCCCTTCGCACAGGTGCTGACTTGAACCCGATGGGCGATCCCATCGTACTGTACTGCCAGCCTGCCAATGATTTTCTGCCAGACCCACCGGCTTGCCTGCTCACGGGCATCACGCCACAAGAGTGCCTGCACAAGGGCATCCCTGAATACCAGTTT
>CAIXMC010000215.1 GCA_903920405.1 uncultured beta proteobacterium | reverse complement strand
GGTAAGGTTTTTGAAAAAAGGCGGGGAGGTCTGGATCTTAGGATATTGTCAATATTAAGTTCCGCATTTGGCTCGTCAGATTTGGGCGCACTGCGTCGTTACAAATCGCTTATGTGGCTGGGCCACACTGCGCGATTTGCGCCTGGCATTGCATCTTTAACTCTGACGGCCAAAAGCGGAACTTATTGTTGACCCTATCCCAAGGCGGGACGGCACTGGTTCAGTTAAACCTTTTAGGTTATTGATTAATAATAAGAAAAGTGCGCCCCCACAAACGCTATGAATTTAGGAAAGTTCTATACAATCAATTGGTTAGCAGCAGAAACTGTCAAGCTCGGGGGTCTGATACTATTCACCATATCGATGAGGGTTTTTCTATGCAATGTTTTTTTTTAAGTGATGGTGGGTTGCAATCTGCAATGACAGGCCTCGCTTGGGTGGCTGCGTTGTTGCTCTCAGGGCCGTGTGCGTATGCTGACCCAACGCCCCAATCACCTAAAGTGGCGGTGGTGGCCGTGCAATTCCAACCTGTAGGGCAGGTGTTGGAGTGGGATGGCGTGGTGCAGCCGGTTAAGCAAAGCACCATTTCAGCCCAGACATCCGGGCGTATCGTAGGTTTATCGGTCAAGGCCGGCGATGCAGTGCGTGCAGGGCAAGTGCTTGCCACAATCGATGACCGCGAAACACAATCCAGTGTGTTGCGCAGTCAGGCACAGGTCGCCCAGGCACAGGCTGATCTGCACAATGCACAGGCCAGCTTTAACCGTACCCGCGATCTGCACCATCAAGGGTTTATCAGCGCAGCAGCACTCGACACGGCAGAGGCGCAGCTTCAGTCAGCCAAAGCTGGGCACGACCAAGCCAGTGCAGGGGCAAAACAGTCGTCCTTGCAGCAAGGGTTTACGCGCGTCACCGCCCCTTTTGACGCTTTGGTTTTGCAAACCCAATCCGAAGCCGGTGATTTGGCGGTACCTGGCAAACCTTTGCTGACACTGTACGCGCCCAAGCCTTTGCGCGTAGTGGTACAAGTGCCTGTGTCGCGCGCTCAGAAGATGTTGCCTGACAGCGTGGTTGAACTTGAAATGCCCGCTGTCAAGGGTGTGCATTCATGGATTCGTCCAACATCGCGCACGTTGGTGCCTTCAGCAGATTCTGTGTCTCAAACCATCGAATGGCGGCTTGATTTGCCAACGTCTGCGCAAACCTTGTTGCCAGGCCAACAGGTGAGGGTTCGCTTCGAGGCAGCGCCAATGCAACGCATGGTTATCCCTCAGCAGGCCGTGTTGCAACGGGGTGAATTGACAGCGGTGTACGTAGCAGCAGCGCAAGGCTTTGTGCTCAAGGCCGTTCGGCTGGGAGTGGAACATGCACAGGGCGTTGAAGTATTGGCGGGTTTAAGTCCCTCAGACCGTGTGGCAATCGAACCGATCAAAGCCGGTTTGACGAGTGCGTCGGTTTTAGTTGGGAATTGAACATGAGCGATTCTGATTCCAACTCTTTTGGGGTCGCTGGCCGTCTGGCTAAAGGCTTCCAACAAAACGCCATCACCCCGCTGCTGGCGCTGATGGCTTTGTTGCTGGGTTTGTTTGCCGTGCTGGTCACGCCACGCGAGGAAGAACCCCAAATCAACGTCACCATGGCCAATGTGCTGATTGCCTTTCCTGGGGCATCCAGTACTGATGTGCAAAATATGGTCGCACGCCCGGCAGAGCAAGTGCTGAGTCAAATTGCAGGTATTGAGCACACTTATTCTGTAGCTCGCCCCGGCATGGCAGTGCTGACCGTGCAGTTCAAGGTCGGCGTGCCGCGCACCGAGGCTTTGGTTCGTTTGTACGATGTGCTCAACGCCAACCAGGACTGGCTGCCCAGCAATTTAGGCACACTGCCGCCCATCGTCAAACCCAAGGGCATCGATGATGTTCCTGTGGTGGCGGTCACGTTGTGGAGCGATCAAACCCTGCCGGCAGCGGAACTGGAACAGGTAGCGCACACGATGGAGGCTGAACTTAAACGTATCCCCGGCGCTCGCGAAGTGAAAACTATCGGCGCGCCTGGGCGTGCTGTGCATGTGTGGCTGGATGCCTCGCGTTTGCGTGAACGCGGGGTTGATGTGATGCAACTGCGTGCCAGCTTGGCAGGCGCTAACAGCAGTTTACCCGCCGGTGCTGTCTTTTCTGGCGAAAGCACTGCGATGTTGCAGGTGGAAACCGGTGAGTTTTTACGCAATGCCCAGGATGTGGGCGATGTGGTGGTAGGTGTGAACAAGGGTCTGCCCATTTACCTGCGTGAGGTGGCACGCATTGAAGCCGGTGCGCAATTGCCCAAGCGCTATGTGTGGTTTACCCCTGGTGCGGCTGCACCAGTTCCGGGTACAGGTGCGGCTGCACCAGTTCCAAGCGCCAGCGCTCCCAAGATCAGCCCCGGCGCGGTCTATCCCGCACTGACAGTAACAGTCACCAAAAAGCCTGGTACCAATGCGGTCGATGTATCAAGCGCAGTGCGCAATCGCGTCAATGCCCTGCAAAACACCGTCATTCCAGCCAACATTCAGGCCACGGTCACGCGGGACTACGGCGAAACCGCTGCCGAAAAAGCCAACAAGCTGATTCAAAAACTCACCTTTGCTACGGGTTCGGTGATTTTGCTGGTCGGCTTTGCGCTGGGCCGGCGCGAAGCCGTGATTGTGGGCGCAGCGGTTATTTTGACCTTGACGGCCACCTTGTTTGCTTCTTGGGCGTGGGGGTTTACGCTGAACCGTGTGTCCTTGTTTGCGCTGATTTTTTCCATCGGCATTTTGGTCGATGATGCGATTGTGGTGGTCGAAAACATCCACCGACACCAACATATCTACCCCGATGCCACCTTGCGCCAGATTATTCCGCGTGCCGTCGATGAAGTGGGCGGCCCCACCATTTTGGCCACCTTGACAGTCATTGCTGCGCTTTTGCCCATGGCGTTTGTATCGGGGTTGATGGGACCCTACATGAGTCCCATTCCCATCAACGCCAGTTTGGGCATGGCGATTTCATTGGCCATTGCCTTTACCGTCACCCCTTGGCTGGCACTCAAACTCATGCGTCAGCACCGTGCTGTGATATCGCCAGAGGCCAGCGCCAAAGGACTGGCCGCACGCCTGCAGCGCCTGTTTGACCGCGTTTTATTGCCCTTTTTGGAAAGTTCTCGCAAACGCTGGCTGCTGCTGGCCGGTATTGTGGTGGCACTCATGTTGTCTGTGGGCTTGACAATGGTCGAATGGGTGGTGTTGAAAATGCTGCCGTTTGACAACAAAAGCGAGTTTCAGGTGGTAGTTGAAATGCCCGCAGGCACCGCCCTGGAAGAAACCGCCGCCACCTTGAACGATCTGGGTGCTTACCTGGGCCAGCAACCCGACGTCTTGAATTTACAGGCTTACGCTGGCACGGCTTCACCCATTACCTTTAACGGTTTGGTGCGTCAGTACTATTTGCGCAGCGATGTGGAACAGGGCGATTTGCAGGTTAATCTGGTGGACAAACACCATCGCAGTGAAAAAAGCCACGCCATTGCCCAGCGCCTGCGCCCCGCCATTGAAAAAATTGGCGCACAGCACCACGCGCGCATCATGGTAGTCGAAGTGCCGCCCGGTCCGCCGGTGATGTCGCCCTTGGTCGCCGAGGTCTATGGCCCTGACGAAGCAGGCCGCCAGCAGGTGGCCGCTCAATTGGCCAAAGCCTTTGCCGCCACGCCAGACATTGTGGGGGTAGATACATCCCTGCGTGAAAACGCCCCCCGCGCTTACCTTCGGGTACGTCGCCAACGTGCAGAGTCCCTGGGCATCTCGGTCGCTGCCGTGGCGCAAACGGCGGCCATGGCGCTGGGTGGCATCCAGGCGGCCTATATGCACGATGGCACGTCCAAATACCCGGTACCAGTGCAATTGCAAATGCCACTGTCGGCACAAGTGGGGTTGGACAGCCTTCTGGCCATGCCCTTGCGTGCGGCCAATGGTCAATTGGTGCCCATGTCTGAACTGGTGACGGTGGAGCGCGGCATCATTGACAAGCCCCTGATGACCAAAGACCTTCAAGGCGTGAGCTATGTGTTTGGCGACATGGCGGGCAAGCTCGACTCTCCCTTGTATGGCCTCTTTGCCATTCGTAGCCAACTGCAAAAAGCGGCATTGCCCGGCACGGGTGAGTTGGGTGAGTACTGGATTAACCAACCCTCAGACCCTTACCGTCAGTACGCCATCAAGTGGGATGGTGAATGG
>CAIXMC010000214.1 GCA_903920405.1 uncultured beta proteobacterium | reverse complement strand
GTGACGGTTGGTTACTGAAAAAGGCCAGGAACTTATGGGACAAAAAATCCATCCAACCGGTTTTCGTTTGTCGATCAGTCGCAACTGGGCATCACGCTGGTACGCCAGTAATCGTGATTTTGCTGGTATGTTGGCTGAAGATATCAAGGTTCGAGAGTACCTGAAGACCAAACTCAAAAATGCATCTGTATCACGGGTACTGATTGAGCGTCCGGCTAAAAGTGCCCGCATCACGGTTTTCTCGGCGCGACCAGGTGTCGTCATCGGCAAAAAGGGAGAGGACATCGAAAACCTTAAGCGGGACCTGGGCCGACAACTTGGGGTCCCGGTGGCCATCAACATTGAAGAAGTGCGCAAGCCTGAAATTGATGCCAAGTTGATTGCAGATTCCATCACGCAGCAGCTTGAAAAACGCATCATGTTTCGCCGTGCCATGAAGCGTGCCATGCAAAACGCCATGCGCTTAGGTGCTTTGGGTATCAAAATCATGTCCGCTGGTCGCTTGAACGGCATTGAAATTGCGCGTACCGAGTGGTATCGTGAAGGCCGCGTGCCACTGCATACTTTGCGCGCAGACATTGATTACGGCACTTCTGAAGCCAAAACCACTTATGGTGTTATAGGTGTGAAGGTGTGGGTTTATAAGGGTGACACCTTGGGTCGCAATGACCTACCTGTCGTTGATGTCCGATCTGAAGAAGATCGTCGTCCGCGCCCGCCAAGGCGTGATGATCGTGGCTCACGCCCAGGTTCTGACCGTCCTGCATCACGTGGTGCACGTCGCCCTGCGGGTAATCACAACGCCCCTACGGATGGCAGTGACAAACCTGCTGAAGGTGCTGATGCTCATAAACCGACACTGAAACGCGTCCGCAAAGTTGGTGCGCCGGCGGCCTCTGAAGGCAAAGGAGAATAACTATGCTACAACCCGCTCGTCGCAAGTACCGCAAAGAGCAAAAAGGCCGTAACACAGGCCTCGCTGGTCGAGGCAGTTCGGTTGCATTCGGTGACTTTGGCCTCAACTGCATTGATCGTGGTCGTTTGACTGCTCGTCAAATTGAAGCCGCTCGACGTGCTATTTCCCGTCACGTCAAACGCGGTGGTCGTATCTGGATTCGAGTCTTTCCTGATAAACCCATTTCTCAAAAGCCTGCTGAGGTTCGCATGGGTAACGGAAAAGGAAGCCCTGAATACTATGTAGCAGAAATTCAACCCGGCAAAATCGTGTTTGAGATTGTGGGTGTGACCGAAGATTTGGCTCGTGAGGCATTCAGCTTGGCTGCAGCCAAGTTGCCCTTGCGAACCACTTTTGTTACCCGCATGATTGGACAGTAAAGGAGCCTATTATGATGAAAATATCAGAATTACGACAAAAAAGTGAAGCTGAACTGAAAGTGGAAATAAAAGAGTTGCAAAAAGCGCATTTTGGTCTGCGCATGCAAAAAAGCGCTCAGAAACTTGGAAACACACAAGCAATTTCTTTGGCTCGCCGTCAAGTAGCTCGCGTCAAGACCATTCTTTCCGAAAAACATCGGGCTGAAAAATCTACCATTACTGGAGTTACCTATGACGGAAACTAAACCATCCTTCCGACGCACTTTGATTGGCAAGGTGGTCAGCGATAAACGCAGTAAAACAATCACAGTGTTGATTGAGGGTCGCGTTAAGCACGATTTATACAACAAAATTGTTGGTAAATCGAGAAAATATCACGCTCACGATGAAAAGTGTGAATATAAACTTGGTGATATTGTTGAAATTGCGGAAAGTCGACCGATTTCCAAAACAAAAAACTGGGTTGCGACTCGCTTGGTTGAAAAAGCCTTACTGGTATAGCAAAAGCGTAACCGTTTAGATCCCCCCTGCGATTTTTGGCGCAG
>CAIXMC010000213.1 GCA_903920405.1 uncultured beta proteobacterium | reverse complement strand
GTGGATAGGCTTTTTGCAATGGCACATCCGCACCCAAGGCAACACCGCCGTGGCAGAACCCGTGGTGCATGATTTTGAAAACATCGAATGTCGAGATGCGGTGCTGGCGTGGGATGCCCAGGAACCCGCTTATGACGACCATGGCCAGTTATTAACGCGCTGGGATGGTGTGACCTTTAAAACCCATCCGGTCACGGGGGCGCTGGTGCCCAATGAATTGGCGCAAGTGCCGCAATGGAAATATAGGAATGCACGGGCAGCGCAGTGGCCAGAGGCGGATTTCATTGTGGGAAATCCGCCGTTTATTGGCAACAAGCGCATACGCGATGCCTTAGGCGATGGCTATGTGCAAGCCTTGCGAAAAGCCTGGCCCCAAGTGCCAGACAGCGCTGATTTCGTCATGTACTGGTGGGCAAAAGCGGCAGCGCTGGTGGCCAGTGGGCAGGCGTTGCGATTTGGTTTGATCACTACCAACAGCATCACCATGATTTTTAACCGGCGCATTGTTCAATCGGCGCTTGATGGGCAGCAGGCTTTGATGCTGGCCTTTGCCGTGCCAGATCACCCGTGGGTGGACAGTGCCAATGGGGCTGCGGTTCGCATTGCCATGATGGTGGCGGCTAGGTCTGATGCAAGTCAAGACGATGCGGCAGACGGCAAGGCTGGACGGTTGCTAACGGTGACGGACGAGAAAACCGGTGACTATGGCGAAGTGGATGTCACACTGGTGGAACAAACCGGCGTGATTCATGCGGATTTGACAACAGGTGTCAACGTGACCAGCGCCAAAATTCTGCAAGCCCATAGCAAGATGGCCAATCGTGGCGTGATACCGCATGGCGCTGGATTTTTACTGACGCAGGAAGAAGCGATCAGCGTTGGTTTGGGTACGGTGACTGGGTTGGAAACGCACATCCGTGAGTACCGCAATGGGAAAGACCTGACCGATAGGCCTCGCTTTGTCAAAGTGATTGATATGTATGGTCTTGGTGTGAGCGAGGTACGCGATCAGTATCCTGCGGTTTATCAATGGTTGCTGGAACGGGTCAAGCCTGAGCGGGATCAAAACAACATGGCAAGGGTGCGCAATGATTGGTGGTTATTTGCTGCACCACGGCCTGTGATGCGCGAGTCTCTACTGGGTCTTCACCGCTACATTGTTACCGGCCAAGTCGCCAAGCATCGCATCTTTCAATTTTTGGAAGCTAGCATCCTGTCTGACGACAAACTGATTGCCATTGCGCTTGACGATGCCTTTTATCTGGGCGTTTTATCAAGCCGTGTTCATGTTGAATGGGCATTGGCAACAGGCGGCACATTGGAAGATCGTCCGGTTTACAGCAAATCAACTTGCTTCGACACCTTCCCCTTCCCCACTGATGCCACCGGCCTGACCCCCAACCTGCGCCAAACCATCGCCTCAACTGCCGAGCACATCGACACCCATCGCAAACAGGTGTTATCTGCGTCAGGTGCATCCAGGGAAGTAACGCTCACCGGCCTGTACAACGTCATTCAGGCCTTGAAAGAAGGCCGCCCCTTGGTGCCCAAGGAAAAGTCCATTCACAGCCAGGGCTTGGTGAGTGTTTTGAAAGAACTGCACGATGAACTCGACGCTGCCGTGCTGGCCGCTTACGGTTGGAGCGATCTCAACGGCGCCACCCACAGCCAGGAGTTGCTTGGCCGTCTGCTTAGCCTGAACGCCCAGCGCGCGGCAGACGAAGAACAAGGCATCATCTGCTGGCTGCGTCCAGACTTTCAAAATCCACTCTCAAAACAAGAGCTGCCAACGCAAGTGCAGCAAGGGCTAGAGGTCGATTTGCCTGTTATAAATCAGTCTGAAATAGATAGCAAAATTCCCATACCCTGGCCAGCCACCCTGCCCGAACAGATCAGCACGCTAGCCCAATGCTTGACCCAAGCCCACACCGCTCTGACCCTGCCACAAATTGACATACGCTTCAAAGGCCGAGGCAAAAAAAATCTGCCCGTGTTGCTGCAAACTCTGGAGGCTTTGGGGCGGGCGCAGCGTCAGGAGATGGACGGTGTTACCACCTGGCGGGCATGACCAGAATCAAGTGCGGTGTGCGTACCGGGTGCGATTCAAAGTGATGTGGAACAGCCAACCTAGCCGCATACAAGAAGACGAGTTTGACGAATGTGTTCGCCTATTTTTACTATCAAAAAAATAGCTAACTACGCAAGCAGGACGGTGGCTAGAGGCTAATTTGTTATACCAAAAAACTCACATCTCGGAGCTTGGGCATCTTGCCCACTGTAGAAGCGGCTTCTAGCCACATCCTTACCTCGTTGGGGCATGGAATTCTTGCCCCAACGGGGCACCTCATACCAGCGAAGGGCAACGCCCTGGGAAAAACACCCCGGCCAGTTCCGCGTTCTGAAGGAACGCCGCATATCTTCCGCATTCTGAAGGAACGCCGCAT
>CAIXMC010000212.1 GCA_903920405.1 uncultured beta proteobacterium | reverse complement strand
GATTTGGGCGCACTGCGTCGTTACAAATCGCTTATGTGGCATGGCCACACCGCGCGATTTGCGCCTAGCATTGCATCCCAACTCTGACGGCCAAATGGGGAACTTATTACTGACCACATCCTAAGGTATGCACACATTTTTTCAGCCATAGCATGGGGGATGGTTAATGTGAAAGAACAATCCAAACAAACAACTCGTCATTCCCGCCTTCGCGGGAATGACGCCGGATGGCGTGCCTCCATAGCTAAAGAAAATGAGTACATACCTTAGCCCCCCGCCCCCCCCGCCATGCACCCTGTAGTTGCACGCTCTGTGACGCCTGTCACCTTGGTTGTGGCGGCTTTGCTGTGCCTTTTGCTCATGATTGGCTACTTCTTGCGGATCAGCTACCAACATGCGATTTTTGCCGCCGAAAGCGAGACTCGTAACCTGGTGGGAGTCCTTGAATCAAGATTAACAAGCGAATTTTCACGCGTTGACGGGCTGCTCACCTTCATCGTTCGCGAGGTGCAATCAGAACCCTTTCACGGCCGATCTGCCGCCGTTTCCGCCGCAAAGACTCAGCACCTCGTTCGGATGGTGACCACCTTTCCTGAACTGGCAGGGCTGTTCGCCTTTGATGCTGATGGCACCATGCAAATGACTTCTGATCCTGGCGTGAAGCCGTTTAGCGTCGCAGATCGTCTCCATTTCCAGACGCTGCGTGACCATCCGAAAACCAGCGTCGTCTTTACGGAACCACTCATGTCGCGTGCCACCGGCAAGTTGTCGCTGATTCAATCGCGATCCATTCGCGATGGTTCGGGGCGTTTCCTGGGCATTGTCAGTGCCCTTCTTGACATCGACACATTCTCAGACTTGTTTCGCAGCATTGATGTCGGACAGAATGGCGTGGTACTGCTGCGGCGCAGCGATAACTTTAAGCTGGTCGTACGCATCCCTCGCTCGAACGAGGGTGACTTCAACCAGCCCCTACCCGCAAACAATCCAATTCGCCAGCGCATTGAGTTGGGTGACCGACACGGCACACTGACGTATGTGGCAAGCACAGATGGTTTGAGACGCATCGCCAGCTTCTCCAGGTTGGATGATCGTTTTCCGTTCTATGTGCAGGTTGCTTTTGCTGAAGATTACTATTTGGCCGCATGGCGCAATCAAGTGCTGTGGATTGGACTCTTGGTCGTTCCTTTGCTGTTGGCATTCGCAGTGGCTCTTGTCCGCATTAACAGCAACAAGAAAGCTGAGGTTCTTCTTCAAAAAGAACTGTGGGACCGAAGCCATCGACTGAACAACATTATTGAGGGAACCAACACTGGTACTTGGGAGTGGAACGTCCAGAGCGGAGAGGCCCTAGTAAACGAGCGTTGGGCAGAAATAATAGGTTACACGTTAGAAGAGCTATCCCCGATTTCTGTAGAAACTTGGATGAAGCATTGCCATCCGGATGACTTAAAACATTCTATCGAACTACTTGAAAAACATTTTGCCAAAGAACTTGCCTACTACGAGTGCGAAGCTCGTATTCGCCACAAAGACGGCCACTGGGTCTGGGTGTTAGATCGAGGAAAAGTAACAAGCTGGACAGAGGATGGCAAACCTTTGCTGATGTCGGGCACTCATCAGGACATTACCTCGCAAAAAGACGACGAGCAGCAACTGATCGAGGCACGGCAACAAGCTGAAGCGGCCAACGTCGCCAAAAGCTGCTTTCTGGCCACAATGTCGCATGAGATTCGCACCCCCATGAATGGTATTTTGGGAATGGCGCAACTTCTCTTGATGCCCAACCTGACAGACAACGAGCGTCATGTGTATGCAAAGACCATTCTTTCGTCTGGACATCTATTGTTGACGTTGCTCAACGACATTCTTGACCTGTCAAAAATTGAGGCAGGTAAATTTCAGTTGGATAGCATTGTTTTTAAACCCATCTCGATTCTCAGAGAAACATACATGCTGTTTTCTGGCACGGCGCAGGCCAAGGGTCTGCAACTCGAATACCAATGGAAAGGCTTGCCAAGTTGCAGCTACCTGTCTGACGCGACCCGTATTCGTCAGATGCTCTCGAACCTTGTGGGTAATGCCATCAAATTCACCAGGGAAGGTCGCGTTCATATGGAAGGTGTTCTGATTGAACAAGATGGTGAGTCAGCCCTGCTGGAGTTTTCGGTGAGCGATACAG
>CAIXMC010000211.1 GCA_903920405.1 uncultured beta proteobacterium | reverse complement strand
GCTACGCACCCGATTGAGCTACTGGCGACACGTCTGGGGGTGTTGTTCCTCCTTGCAGGCAGTAGCCTGCAGCGTCGTCACGCCTACCCAGACGCGCCGCCAGTAGCCCACTCGGGCGCGTTCAACTGAGGAATCTAGGTTGAATGCAGATATTCATGATTGTCAAACAAAGAGTGAGAAAAGTCACTCTTTCCTAAAACCAGGAAACCAGGTCGTGTCCCTTGTTTCTATTTTCAGGTATTTTATTGCTATTTATATAGTAGCTAACTACGCAATACCATCAAACGATTGCGCCATTTTTAATGCCAAACATTCCCCATAGGGGGTGCATGGGAAAAATTTCACATCTGGCTTATACTGATCATCCGCTATTGACCCCCATGTGGAGGAATTTGAATGAATTTCTGGTTAAACCTTCCGCACTCTTTCCACGCTTCAATGATCACTGCGTTTCACTATTTTCGCTCACGTCTTGCTGTCTGGCATGGTGAGCATGACCAAGTCGCTGAGGATGCCATCCGCGAGAATTTGCGACGTCTCCCCTGGATTCTTGCCGCATTCATCCCCCTATTGGTATTGGGCATGATAGTCAAGTGGTCAGAACAAAAATCACCCGATGCTGCTTATGCTGCATTTGCCCGTTTGTTTTTTTGGGTTGACGTGGGGTTGATACTTTGGCTATCGTTTCTCATCTGTGTCCTGTATGTCTATAAGCGGCGCGATCATGTTTTAGCGTTGGGTCGCTCCCTGACGATGTTGGTTTCCATCAATTTCTTGCTCCTTGGAGTAACGATGTCGGCGCTGTCTCAACGCGCCTTGCCCTCGGCCACGATGTATGTGCTGGGTTGCATTTTTTCTGGAGCATTGTTATTGGTTCGCCCTCGTGTGGTCATTCCCATGCACGCCATCAGCTACGTGTTTTTCTTCCTGGCGATCGATCTTTGGAAAAAGGTGCCGCACGGGTACATTGTGTTCGAGCGGCTGTATGGTTTTGTCGCAGGCGTGATTGGAATTTTTTTATCCTTGTTGCTGTGGCGATGGTTCACCACCAACGAACTGCTGCACCGCGAGGTCTATCAGCATCGCAACGAATTGGAGTTTCGTAACTCGGATTTGACACTCCAGCATGCGTTGCTTGAAGAAATGGCACAGCATGACGCCCTGACCGGTTTGTTCAACCGCAGGGCTTTTGAGCGAGAAGCTGATTTGGCCATGCAACGTGCAAGACGCGATGGCAGTTGTGTTTCGATCATGATGCTTGATCTTGATTTTTTCAAACACGTCAACGACCACTATGGACATCCTGCCGGTGACGATGTGCTCCAGTTCATGGCATCCGTTTTGCGCTGTAGTGTGCGTGACACCGATGTGGTGGCGCGCGTAGGTGGCGAAGAATTCAGTGTGCTGCTGCCACACACTTCGGCTGTGGATGCGTGTGAAGTGGCTGAAAAAATACGTCTTCGGGTGTCTCATGCGCCTGTGCCTGTGGTCAATGACCGGACAGTTTCCATGACTGTCAGCGTGGGTGTGGCCGAGTTTTTGTCAGGTCATATTGGAGCGTTTTCATGTTTGTATGCAGCAGCAGATCAGGCTTTGTACAAAGCCAAACGGGGTGGCCGCAACAGAGTTGAGGTCAGTATCACGGCTTTTTGAAGCGTGGCGAATATCGTTTGTTCATGCCTACGCCTGTTGCGATTGCTGATACCTCTGTGCCTTTGACTACCGGCACGTTTGTGCATTTTATTGATTCCCCGTTTGAACTGTACCAACCCTACCTACCCGCAGGCGACCAGCCCGAGGCCATTACCCAACTTGCAGACGGTGTGCGATCGGGCGAAGTGTTTCAGATTTTGCTGGGGGTGACAGGCTCAGGCAAAACTTTTACCATGGCTAACGTGATTGCCCGCCTTGGGCGGCCTGCGATTATTTTTGCCCCCAATAAAACACTGGCCGCGCAGTTGTACAGCGAGTTTCGCGAGTTCTTCCCTAAAAATGCGGTGGAATATTTTGTCAGTTATTATGATTATTACCAGCCCGAGGCTTATGTACCGCAGCGTGATTTGTTTATTGAAAAAGATTCTGCCATTAACGATCACATCGAACAAATGCGCCTGTCCTGCACCAAAAGTTTATTGGAGCGACGCGATGTGGTGATTGTGGCCTCCGTATCTGCCATTTACGGCATTGGCCAGCCCGAGTCCTATCACAAAATGGTGATGACTTTGCGAACTGGTGACACACTGGGGCAGCGCGACATGATTGCCCAATTGATTCGCATGCAATACCAGCGCAACGACATGGATTTTTCACGCGGGGTGTTTCGGGTTCGGGGCGACGTGGTGGATATTTTTCCGGCAGAGCACAGCGAAATGGCGATTCGCGTCGAGTTAATGGACGATGAGATCGAGAGTTTGCAACTGTTTGACCCCCTCACCGGGCGCATTCGTCAAAAAATTCCCCGCTTTACCGTCTATCCCAGCAGTCACTATGTCACACCCCGCGAGCAAGTTCTGTCCGCGGTGGAAGCCATCAAAATTGAACTCACCGAGCGTGTCGCCGAGTTTGTGAGCCAGGGCAAACTCGTTGAAGCCCAGTGCATTGAACAGCGCACGCGGTTTGATTTGGAAATGCTCACCGAAGTAGGTCACTGCAAAGGCATTGAAAACTACAGCAGGCATTTGAGCGGTGCAGCACCAGGTGAGCCACCGGCCACGCTCACCGACTATCTGCCCAAAGACGCGCTGATGTTTCTGGATGAAAGCCATGTGATGATTGGCCAGTTGGGAGGGATGTTTCATGGCGACCGTTCGCGCAAAACCACGCTGGTCGATTACGGTTTTCGACTGCCCAGTGCGCTTGATAACAGACCCTTGAAATTCGAGGAGTTCCAGACCCGAATGCGCCAGGCTATTTTTGTCTCGGCCACACCTGCCCAGTGGGAAAAAGACCATGCAGGGCAAATTGTCGAGCAGTTGGTTCGCCCTACCGGTTTGGTTGATCCTGCCGTAGAGGTTCGTCCGGCAACGTCTCAAGTTGATGATGTAATGCAGGAAATTCGCATTCGCGTTGAAAAACACGAGCGGGTTTTGATCACCACACTGACCAAGCGCATGGCCGAGCAATTGACTGATTACCTGACAGACAATGGTGTGAAGGTGCGCTACCTGCACAGCGATATAGAAACCGTGGAACGGGTTGAAATCATTCATGATTTGCGACTGGGAACGTTTGATGTGCTGGTGGGCATTAACCTGTTGCGCGAGGGGCTGGATATTCCCGAAGTCTCTTTGGTCGCCATTCTGGATGCCGACAAGGAAGGTTTTTTAAGGTCAGAGCGATCGCTGATTCAAACCATTGGCCGTGCTGCCCGCAACGTGGAGGGGCGTGCCATTTTGTATGCCGACAAAATCACCGACTCCATGAAACGTGCCATCGACGAGACCCAGCGCCGGCGGGAAAAGCAAGTGGCGCATAACCTGGCACACGGCATCACCCCACGAACCATCGTCAAACAGGTGCGCGATCTGATTGATGGTGTCTATAGCGAAAAAGCCGGCAAGGAAGCTGAAAAACTCGAACGCGATGCCTTGCAGAGAGCGCAGGTTGAGGCCATGAGCGAGAAAGATATTTCAAAAGAAATCAAGCGCTTGCAAAAACTGATGATGGATCATGCTAAAAATCTTGAATTTGAAAAAGCAGCTCAGGTGCGCGACCAATTGGCCATTTTGAAAGAACAGGCTTTTGGGGCATCGGGGGCTGAGAACCTATTGTCCTGATTTTTTCCTGATTCCAGAATGGACCGATTGTTATCTTCACTAAGGATATGGTCAATAATAATTTCAGATTTCCTGATCCCGGTCAAGGAAAAACTCTATTTTTTTGGAAAGCTGATTGGCATCTTTATGGCATTTTTAGGATATGGTCAATAACAAGTTCCGCTTTTGGCTCGTCAGATTTGGGCACATTGCGTCGTTACAAATCGCTTAGGGATGTCCCACTTAGGATGTGGTCAGTAATAAGTTCCCGATATGGATGTTTCCCTCTGGTGCTTCTATGCTACTCCAGCCAAAGCCCCAAAGGGGCGTGGCATACCAGCCCAGGGTGCAACCCTGGGAACGGGATGGAAGTTTGCAATGCGTTCTGAAGGAACGCCGCATAGGCCGGTCGCGGATGGGTTGTGCGGCGATATGCGGCGTTCCTTCAGAACGCGGAAAT
>CAIXMC010000210.1 GCA_903920405.1 uncultured beta proteobacterium | reverse complement strand
TTTGGACGTCAGAGTTGGGAGGCAATGCTAGGCGCAAATCGCGCGGTGTGGCCATGCCACATAAGCGATTTGTAACGACGCAGTGCGCCCAAATCTGACGAGCAAAATGTGGAACTTATTACTGACCACATCCTAAGCGTTTAACTGAAAGTTGGGTGCGATTCAAAGTGATGTGGCTTTGCTTGGGCTGGCGATATCCAAATTCCCCCCCTGAAAGTTTTCTACGTAAAAAATTGTACAAAATTCGGCTCTAACGCGCTCTGGTATTGCGTTGAGTGCTACGTTTTTTGAAATTTTTAGGTAGAAAACTTATTGTGAATCACTTTATCGCTTTGCAAATAAAAGCGACAGTTCTCTGTCCATTAAATCTGCATCGCCAGTGTTGAGTTCCAGCAGACGGCGTAAGCAAGTCAGGCTTGACACATCAATGTCTTGGCACGCCATCCCTATGTTGTGACCTTCCAGATGCACCACCCGCCCACGCATCTCAATGTCCATATTGCCATGAGCCAGGCACAATACCAAACGACATTCGTCTTGCAGGGCAACGATGGCCGGAGCTGTTGTTTTCACCAATGCCCCTTTGAGCGCAATATCAAGCAGTTCAACATCGAGGGTCTGATGCTTTAGGTACAAATGCACAGGCGCATGAAATGGCACGCGGGAAAAATGGCGCTGCCCATCTGGATGAGGAATGTTCATACACGTGTTTCCTGGAAAATTGAGGCCTGTCGAATCATTTGACTTTGCCCTCAAAAGATAAAAATTTAAAAACCAAGCGAAGCCAGCAAATCATCCACATCGCTTTGTTTGAGAGCGGCCTCGGCGGTTTGCGGTCCATCCAATTGATGGGTGTCAACAGTATCTGGCAATGCATTGTCTGGTTCAGGTGCAGGTGCAGGTGCAGGAGGTGGACACCCAGGCGAGCTGTCGAGCAGCAACTGCACCAACTGCACTTCGGTGCGGTTGATGATGTCCACCACTTTTTTAATCACCTGCCCCGACAAGTCCTGAAAATCCTGAGCCATCATGATGTCACTCAAAGTGGCGGCCTGTTCATGTGCAAAGCTGGCCGAACGGTCGGCAAATTTACTGCAAACCACCAACAGACCACGTGCCCTTTCGACACTGATATTGTTATCCGAGGCCATGCGTGCCAGTGATTGCCCCAGTTCACGCCCACGCTTGGCCAGATGATCACAGCCTGGCTTGGCCTGTTCTACCAGGGTAAGAACCTTATTGGCGGCATCTTCGGTCATTTTGCCAACGTAAGTCAAGCGATCGCGTGCGTTGGGAATTTCCTGCACAATGGCCTGCAACTGGTTGCTGCCCAAAAGTGTGAGAGCTTCGTGCATTTCCCGTGTAATGGAGCCCAATCGGGTGTAGGCCTCTTCTTTGGTGAGTGGTACAGACATGCCAATAATCCAGTTTCAAAATGTCACAATTTGACAGTAAAGATATGGTTAACAATAAGTTCCCGCATTTGGATCGTCAGATTTGTGCCTAGCATGGCATCTTTAACTCTGCGGCCAAATGCGGGAACTTATTGTTGACCATATCCTAACCCCATATCTCAAGGGCATCAACCCAAATGCTTGCTCACTAGGCCGGTCATCTCAAACATGGTGACCTGTGGTTTGCCAAACACAGCCAGCAGTTTGGCATCCGCGTTGATGTTGCGCTTGTCTCTGGCATCTTGCAACCCGTGGGCCTTGATG
>CAIXMC010000209.1 GCA_903920405.1 uncultured beta proteobacterium | reverse complement strand
TGGCGCATCAACCACGGAAAACCATGGGATGTCGCCACCCCAAAATTCAGGGTTAGATGTCTTTGGAGTGCCACCGCCGATGATGTGAATTGTTTCGCGAAACGACAGCACCCGCCACCCCCTCGGCACCAAACCCAGCTCAGATTCCTCAAAGCTATCAGGAAATAATGCCGCCGTAGCCTCATCCATGCCAATGGGCAAGCTGCCTTCCATCTTGGCACGCACGGGGTCAAAATCAACAAACCATGACTTGAACAGCGCCTGGGCAATGGCTTCAAGCGATGCATTGGTTTCGCGCAGCAGGGTGATGCGGTCGTCGAGAACAGACAAAGTATCAGCAATACCCCGTTGAATTTCAATCGGAGGACTTGGGACTTTGAAATCCTCAATCATTGACTTTGTCAAAGCATTGCGTGTTGCGCCCGCAGCAGCCAAACTCAGCATCAAATCTTGTTGATAGTCCGATGCCAGGAAATAGCGGACAAATCGGCTATCGAACACGGAGGGGTTCGGTCGAATAATCGCTACATGTTGATTCACACGAGCAGGCAAGTATTGGGAGATTGCCAGACAAACACGAGCCACAGAATCACCCGTAATGTTCAATAACACATCGCCAGCCTCAATGGCCACGCCGTTCAGTTTCTTGGCTTGGTCTTTGCTGATGAATGCAAGTCCACTTGGTTTGAAGCCATCGTTATGAACATTCTGGCTTCTTATCAACATGAATGGCCCTTGCTCCAAGTAGGCATCCTTACCACCAGTTGGTGTCGAGCCGCTACCGATCTTTATGCAGTGATCGCCAAGTCGATTCCAATTCCACTCAGCACTCATAACTGTTGGCACCCTTCATCAAACACATCAATCATGGCGTACCTTTATCGTTCATTTTTTGAACTGGCACCCAATGACCAGAACTGCGACCGCCTTCCCGTTTCAATAAACCTGTCGCCTGCAAGCGTCGCAGGTGGTAATTCACGCCGTCTTCGGTCATGTCCAACACACGCGCCATTTCCGGGATGGTGCATTGTGGGTAGTGGCGCAGGTGTTCCAGTAGTATGTCAGCCTTTCCTGTAGCGCTTCCTGTAGTTGTACTGGTAGTTGTTCCTGTAGTAGATACTGTTTTTTCAAAGGGTTTTGGTGGGGTTTCCTGGTGTGCCGCTGAATCACCCTCAACAAACGAAGGCCGCGCAAAACTGGCGATAAACAACCCCGCCACTTGCCGAAACTCGACATTGGGCGCGTTTTCCAGAATCAAGGGTATCCCGCGACCCCAGCCTTCGACCATTTCAATGCGCCGAAACAGGTCGGCAATCAGAGGGTTGCGGCGGCGCGAGACATTGCCTTTGCGCATCTCGGCCAGCGTCAGTCCACCAAACAAGGTGCCAGGGTTGCGCACTTCCACCCTGTTTTTGAAGATGGCCACTTGCACATAGTCGGGGTCGCGCCAGTCGCGGTGGCAAAAGGCATTGATGATGGCCTCGCGCAGGGCTTCCATCGACACTTCGGGAACATCGACACGGTACAAACCCTCAATGCGCATTCCGATGTGGATGTTTTTAAGGATGTATTTTTGCGCCTCTTCGATCAGTTCCAGAATGTCACCATCAAAGTCGTGCCGGTCAATGATGGTGACGGTGTCTGTGGTGCCAAATACGGCACAGCGCAATTGAAGGGGCTGGTTGGCAAAGAACAGGCGGGCGGCGTTGCATAACTCCCCTTTTTGAAGCAGATCAACCTTGATCAGCGCCTGCTGTAGCCTGTTTTCGTCATCATCTCCCAGCGTGTCCCAATTCAGGCCAGCGCGTTTGACATAGCTTTTGATTTTGCCAAGTTGCAGCTTTGGCCAGGGTTTGTCCAGCGGACGGGTGTCCCAGCGCAGAGCGTTTTGGTTTTTATCAACAATGATTTGTTCAAGCTCTGCCGCGCTGAGTTGGCGGTCTTCATCGGCCACGCGCATCCAGGCACGCCCGTGCGCAAAGTACGGTGCGTTTTGGCCTTCAAAACGGATACGAATGCAGGTTGCGTCGTCAACGGTTTGCGCGTCAATATGGGGGTAAATTTTGGGTTCGATATGGGCGGCTATGGCTTGCGACACGTCGCGCAGGGTTTTGTCCGTCACGTCCAGCCCTGTGGCTTGACCCTTGGGGGTCACGCCAAACCACAGCTCACCCGAACCGTGTTTGTTCAAAATGGCAACCATCGACACCAAGCCTTCCTTGAGTTCGGCAAGGCTTTTTTTCAGCTCAACGGTTTCGGACTCTCGCAACATCTCAATATTCATGCTGATCGTCCCCCATCTGCACCACCACATACCCCGCCAATATCTCACGCTGAAATGAAACAGGAATCACCGCCCAGTCCACCACCTGCACAAAAATCGGCAAGTCACTGTCCGAAAATGCCTCTTTCAGTTCACCCAAATGGCTTTGTCGATGACCCAGGTCTGCGGGGTGTCGTGCCACCAAATCCAAATCACTGGCTTCAAAATAATCGCCATTGACGCGGCTGCCATAAGCCCACACTTCGGCCTGTGGCTGGTATTTCTGCAATATCTCATGAACCCTCTGCAAATAGCACTCAGGCAGATGCAAATGCGTTAATTCAGGCATCGGTCGCCTTGGCGTCTGCTCCCAGCTTTTGCTGCAAAACCTCTGCCAGTGTGGCAATGTCCTGTAAAAAAGGGGGAATCAGCAACAGTGTTTCGTGGGCGAAATGCTCACCGTAGTCGTGAGCGGTGCTGTTGCGGTTGTCACGGTATTGAAACCAGCGTTGCACTTCTTCAAGTGTCATCAGACCATGAACAGCCGCCAGACGCAACACATCCTTGATGGGCGTGGCTTCCAGCTTCTTGCCCCCGTGTCCATACGCCTTGAGCGCTTTTTTCAGCAGCTTGAAGGCGGTTTCCTGTGTGAGTTCGTAACCTTTGACGATGGCGTTGCGAAACACTTCCTGGTCTATGCTGTCCTCGGGTGCCTGTTGGTACAAAGTCAGCGACGAATCAAGGGTGCGCCTACAGCGTTGTAATTGGTCAATGTTCAGGTATTGCATGGTCTATGACAACTTGAGTCGTAGCGCGGGTTCACTGAAAGTGGCATCATTGCGTTTTGCTTCAAAATTCATACCCCAACCCTCCCAGTTTTTGCCGAATC
>CAIXMC010000208.1 GCA_903920405.1 uncultured beta proteobacterium | reverse complement strand
CGCATCAGTAGGGTTGTACCGCCACCCGTTGACAGAAATTTGTTTCTGCGCCAGGCAATGACAAAGGCACACAGAGCCAGATAGGCTTCAGTTTTACCGCCACCCGTCGGGAACCAAATCAAGTCAAGCAAATCACGGTCACGCGCATCTTCGTCTATCGACGAGACAAGCGTTGTGAGAACAAAGCCAAGTTGAAATGGCCGCCACCGAGGTGCGCGTGGTTGTTGACCTGTCACTTTCTGGCTTTGCTGCATTTGAAGCAACATGGCGCGGTTGGCAATAGAGAACGCCAATTGAGCCATCTTGTCATCTTGCAATCGCTTGACACCATTTCGCATTCGCGTCAGCGTTTGACCAACACGCGCCAAAATTCTGTTTGCCGCCGACCGGTACGCTGTGAGTTGGGCTGAGATACGTTCGCATTCTGTCAACCAGCGGCCATAGCCATCAACAAAATCAGACAATGCTTGAGTGACCGCAGTTGGGTTTTTGTCAATTTGAGACAGGAAAGCCAGGTCAAGTGCATTTTCATTTTCGTTGCCAGTATCGGCGGTAACCTGTGGCACCTCAACCTTGGGAAAAAAATCAGCACGAACGGTTGTGATCGGTCCATTCTGGGTATCCGAACTCCAATCAACCGCTGCACCATGGCCGATGGCATAAATTCGTTTGTGATGGTATTGCAATTCAAGCTCTTGATCTTCTTCATTGAGCAAAGATGGATCAGTACGCGGATAGTCGCCCACCACCCCGGACACGATTTTGCACTCAAGTTCTGCTTCAAACAGTGTTGACTCTTCTTTATTTTCCTGCCATTGACGCGCGTTGACGGGGTCATCCAGCGGCTCGCATTTCTGGGTGTTGCAAAGAGAGATTGTGACGATCCATCCTGCACCAAATTTTCGCCAAAGAACCTGTACTTCACCACGATGAGTATCCGATGTATTGAAAACTTGAACCTGTCGAAAGCTTGGCTGACCATAGATTTGTGGGCATTCAATTGAAATCAGTGTCTCGTCTTTTGCCGACAACGGATGTCTTAGCCACTCACGCGGTGCATTTTTGCCATGGCCTTTTTGCTCTTCATACCAGACACCCCATGCGCGAACTTCCAATTGCGCATCTTCCCCTTCGATGTAAAAAGAAAATCCAACTGAAGAGGGGGGCACATAGCGGACATAACTGGCCTGACTTGGTTCGCTGCCATCTGACCTCAGCGCATCTGCGTCTGCGGAAAAATCAACTTCGATGGCGGACTGGGTCGTATCCACCATCAACGGGAAAAGTACACCGCACTGGAAACGCTCAGAAGGCTTCATTCCCGTCAGATTCGTTTCGGTATCGTCGTTGTCATTGTCTGATCCAAAGCCAAACAACTGAGTACGCATCCATTGGTAAAGACGCAATCGTTCTTTGCTAAAGTTCATGTTTTACCCAATGAATGGTTCACCTAGATTCCTCAGTTGAAAGCGCCCGAGTGGGCTGCTGGCGGCGCGTATGGGTAGGCGCGACGACGCGGAATGCTACTGCCTTCGAGGAGGAGCAACACCCCCAGACGCGTCGCCAGCAGCTCAATCGGGTGCGTAGCGCTCTCACCCAAGAGGTGATCTTCATCGAAGCAACAAATATCAATGTACACAACGGTTTAGTGTAGATAACAAGCGGTCAACTGAGGAATCTAGG
>CAIXMC010000207.1 GCA_903920405.1 uncultured beta proteobacterium | reverse complement strand
CGAACTTGACTAAGGATGTGGTCAGTAATAAGTTCCCCATTTGGCTCGTCAGATTTGGGCGCACTGCGTCGTTACAAATCGCTCATGTGGCGTGGCCACACCGCGCGATTTGCGCCTAGCATTGCATCCCAACTCAGACGGCCAAATGTGGAACTTATTACTGACCACATCCTAAGTTTTTTGTATAACAAATCGGCCTCTAGCGCCCGTCCTGCTTGCGTAGTTAGCTATATTTTTAATAGTAAGAATGACTTCTTCCTGACCCTACTTGGATGCCAAAAACACCGGTTATTTTGACCGACGGGCCATCACCGCTTCTGACAGCACATCGAGCACCAGCACAGAATCTTTCCAGCCCAGGCAGGCATCCGTAATGCTTTTTCCATAGTCCAGCGTGTCGGTTTTGTCTTGGCCAGGTGTGAATTTTTGTGCGCCTTCAACAAGATTGCTCTCTACCATCACCCCAAAAATTTGCTCAGAGCCACCGGCTATTTGTTCGGCGATGTTGTGCGCCACATCGAGTTGTTTTTCGAACTGCTTGTTGCTGTTGGCATGGCTGCAATCAACCATCAAGCGCGGGGGTAACGCCGCTTTTTCAAGATCGCCACAGGCCTGTGCCACGCTGTCAGCATCATAGTTGGGCATTTTTCCGCCGCGCAAAATCACATGGCAGTCGGGGTTTCCCAAAGTTTGCACAATGGCCACTTGACCATTTTTGTGGACGGACAAAAAGTGGTGAACACCTGCCGCAGCCTGAATGGCATCGGTGGCAATTCTGATATTGCCGTCAGTCCCGTTCTTGAAGCCAATGGGTGCTGACAGGCCAGAGGCCAGTTCGCGGTGAACCTGGCTTTCGGTGGTACGCGCACCAATCGCGCCCCATGAAATCAAATCACCCAGGTATTGTGGAGAGATGACATCCAGAAACTCGCTGCCCGCAGGAAGTCCCAAGCGGTTGATTTCAATAAGCAACTGGCGTGCCATGCGCAAGCCTTCGTCAATGCGGAAGGATTCATCGAGATAAGGGTCGTTGATCAGTCCTTTCCAACCCACAGTGGTACGCGGTTTTTCAAAATACACCCGCATCACAATTTCAAGTGAAGTCGCATATTTCAAACGTTGTTCATGCAATTTGTGGGCGTAGTCGATAGCGGCGGCGGGGTCATGAATGGAACAGGGACCGATCATCACCAGCAAGCGATCATCCTGGCCGGTCATGATTTGGCGGATGTTGTGGCGCGTGGCACTGATCATTGTTTCAACGGCTGTGCCCACAATGGGAAAAAATCGAATCAAATGTTCAGGAGGCGGTAGCACGGTAATGTCTTTGATACGTTCGTTATCCGTTTGGCCGGTGCGATCGTTGGGGTTGGCATTCATAAAAATGATATTAAATGTTGATGTCAAAAAAAACCGCCGGTGCTGTCGGCGGTTTTTAAAGAATATGGATTGCGGATAACGTCTGGTAGAGACGTTTCACCAAAGTGGACTGAAACCATGAGTTTGGACTGTAGCACAGTCAATTTTGTACAGCCGACGTGAACTCGGTTTGGCTATGATTTCAGGGAGTTATTTTTAGCCATCTCCTATGCTACACAAGCGACATGCAACGACGCATTTATTTCGTAACGAGTCCTGAACTGCCTTTCAGGAAGTCAACGCAACATATTCGATTACGCCCTGTCCGCTTGGCTTCATAAAGTTGGTTGTCTGCGCCTTCCACAAGTTGGTGCGGGGTCATTTCTGTGGTCGGAATGGTGACAGCCACACCAATACTGACGGTCACAACAGGCGCTGCACTGGCACCTTCATTGGGTATGCCCAAGACTTGAACAGACTGCCTGAGTTCTTCAGCCTTGCTTTGTGCCCCAGCCAAATCAGTGCCTGGAAACAGGCAAATAAACTCTTCACCTCCATAGCGAGCGATCAAATCGTGTGGCCGACCCAGGCACGCTTTCAGTGCCGATGCCACGGCCATCAAGCATGCATCGCCCAACTGATGGCCATAACTGTCGTTCACTCGTTTGAAATGGTCAATGTCAATCATGGCGAGCGCCAAAGGCACACTGACACGTTGGCAGACGCGCCATTCGTTCTCCAGAGTTTCAAACAAACAGCGCCGGTTGGCAATGCCAGTCAGATCATCGACCAAGGCCATCGATCGCAATTGGTCAGCCATGCGCTTCATCGTCAGGTGGGTGCGTACCCTGGCTCTAAGCACAGCCGGATTGACCGGTTTTGAAATGAAATCAACCACGCCTGCCCGAAGCCCCAGCGTTTCATCGTCCGGGCTGTTTTGTGCCGTGATAAAAATAATGGGAATATCGCGGGTGGCGGGGTCAGCCAGCAAACGATGGCATGTTTCGTAACCATCCATGTCGGGCATCATCACATCGAGCAGGATCAGATCAGGTGGTGACTCCATCGCCAACGCCAGACCGGTCGCACCCGATGTCGCAAATTGCAGGTCAAACTCACCACCCAGTGCCTTACCAAGTGTCAGTAAGTTGGCAGGTGTGTCATCAATGGCAAGAACGAGGGGCAATCGGTCAGTCATTGTGTTGGCCTTTCAGGGCGCTGTCCATGCCACGCAGGCGCAAAAGCGCTTGTTCAAACTGAAGTTCTTCGATGAACCATTTGATTTCTGCGATGTCACGCTCAAGCGCTGTCCCGATCACTGCTGCTTGTAGTTCGTTAAACGTGTCAATGGCATTGAACTTGTTTTTTGCAAGCAGGGGTTCGAGTTCGCACAAAATGTCTCTCACGCGGGGGACATCCACGGGCAAGGTTGCCAGCGCAGATGTCGACTGGCTTGCCTGTATTTCTGACTTGGTAGGCAGCCATTGCCTTAGCACTGTAGCCAGCGCATCCACTGAGACAATTGGCTTGGCAATAAAGTCGTCCATGCCTGCTGCCTTGCACTGACAACGATCTTCGTCAAATGCGTTGGCCGTCAGGGCAATGATGGGGTGGTGAATCTGGCCTGTCTCCAGCTCCCACTGTCGTATTCGCGCCGTGGCTTCACAGCCATCCATGACCGGCATCTGAACGTCCATCAGGATAAGGTCTGCCGTATCGTTGCCGCCGTGGGTTATTGATTCAACGCCCACGAGGCCATCTTCGGCAAACGTCACGCCAAGCCCAAGATACTCCAATAATTCCTGGATCACATCGCGGTTGCCCCTGTCATCCTCAACCACCAGGACATGACCTGATAGTTTTGCAATTGGTACAACCATGCGCGACGTGTCTGATGATGGCTCCTGGCAATCGCTC
This sequence comes from uncultured beta proteobacterium, assembly GCA_903920405.1. Taxonomy (GTDB): domain Bacteria; phylum Pseudomonadota; class Gammaproteobacteria; order Burkholderiales; family Burkholderiaceae_C; genus Rhodoferax. Next base: position 832 of record CAIXMC010000207.1, on the reverse strand, counting down.
TGATGGGAACTGACCAGGCCGACCCTGATGCGAAACCAAAAACGTGAACCCTGACCCCATTCGCTTTCAACCCCAGCTTCGCCACCCATCAATGTGGCCATGGAATTCACGATCGACAAACCCAATCCGCTGCCACCATACCTTCGCGTCGTAGAACTATCGGCTTGAGAAAAGGGCTTGAACAAAAGGGATTGTTTGTCAACAGGCACGCCGATGCCGGTGTCTGTCACAGAGTATTCAAGCACCGCAGTGTTCTCATCGCGCATGACCTGATGGGATTCAACGCGGATGCTGCCCTGTTGGGTGAACTTGATCGCATTGCTGACCAGGTTGGAAATCATCTGACGCAGACGGTGCGGATCGCCCATGAAACATTGGCCGATCGCAGCGCCGCAGTTGAACTCAATGGCAAGCCCCTTACGCCTGGCAGACTCAGTAAACATGAGCTGCACTTCCTGCATCACCTGCCGGCAATCAAACACCGTCGTTTCCAGTTTGAAATTGTCGGCTTCAATTTTGGAGATGTCCAGGATGTCGTTGAGTAGGTTCATCAGGGTATGGCCAGAGTTCAGGACAGTTCTGGCGCAGCTTTGCCGATCAGCGTCTTTGAGGTCGGGCAACACCAGCATATTGGCCATACCCAGAATCCCATTCATCGGTGTGCGGATTTCGTGGCTCATGGTCGCCAGAAAACGGCTTTTGGCTATGTTGGCGGCCTCTGCGGCTTCTTTGGCTGCCACCAATGCGATTTCGGCTTGTTTGCGCTCGGTGATTTCTACAAAGCACCAAAGGGATTTGCCGGTGGTCACATCAAGCATCGATCCGCTGACAT
>CAIXMC010000206.1 GCA_903920405.1 uncultured beta proteobacterium | reverse complement strand
GAAAACAAAAACATCAAACTTGTAGCCTCCGAGACTGCCAATTGGAAAATCGACGAAGCCTACGATGTCACCAAACAAATGTTTGTCAAGTATCCCAACATCCAATTGGTGTTTGCATCCAACGACATCATGGCGATTGGTGTCATCAAGTACTTGCAAGACAATCGCAAAGTTGATGTCTTGGTGGCAGGGTACGACGCATTGGATGAGGCCATCGTCGAAATCAAGGCCAAAAAAATGGTCGCAACCATCGATCAACAGGCCTCTGAACAGGGCTACCAAGGTGTGGCACTGGCATTGCGACTGACCCAGGGTAGCGCAGTACCGGCAGTCACCACCATCGATACCCGCTTGGTGACCGCTGCCTCTTTGTCGGCATCTGGTGTTGGTCGTTGACTGGCGCACTGAAAAAAATCAGACACGTCCAGCAACGCACTTTCGCTATGGCAGAGTGCGAGTTGGTTTAGGTCAGCCATGTTGATGTTCAGATTTTGGCTCGTCGGATGTGGGCGCAATGCGTCGTTACAAATATTGCATCTTTAAATCTTTAACTCTGACGGCCAAAAGCGGAACTTATTGTTCATCATATTCTTACTTTTTTTGGAAATCTGATGGACACCTGTAGGATCGGCGCAAGCCGCGAAATCGTTCCTTCTGGTACTCCCACAGAGTCAAAACAGCCCTCATGTGCCAAGTTTTATCTTCATTTCATACGGTCATTTTTTTTTGTGAAATTACATTTCAACCTTACCACTAAACTTTTGGGCTATTTACTGGCTGCTGGAGTTTTGCCGCTCATTTTTCTAGGCACCGCTGCCTTTTATATTTCAAAGCACACAGTCATCGCGCAGGCCGTGACTGAAAACACCCGCCTGTTGGCCAGCTTTTCATCTTACTTGCGTCTTTATCAAGACCAAATTGATGACATGGCAGCCAGTGTTGCTGGCAATGGCGATATTGGACAAGCCTTGCGCCGTGCAGACGAACAACAGGAAGACAACTTTGATGCACTCGACACCCACGCCCGCATGGGCTACATCCTCAACGCTTATATTCGCGCCAAAGGGCTGGTGTCCATTAACATTTTTTCGCGCAAGGGCAAGCGCTTTCAAATGGGTGAAACCCTCAATGTCAGTCAGGTCGGGCAGTCTGTGGTCAATGATTTGGTACGTGAAGCCAGCAGTGCCAGTTCACCGACGCTGTGGCGTGGTATTTTTGACAACTTAAACACCCGATCCAATCAAAAAAAGGTCATCACCGTCATTCGCCTGCTTCAACATTTCTCACCGGCCACTGGCACATCGGATGTGGTGGGCGTGTTGGTGATTAGCTTAAACAATGACATCATGCGTGGTTTTCTCGAAGGCGTACCGCTGGCTTCCGGCATGCAACTGATGGAGATTGACCATCGAGGCAACATGGCGCTGCATTCTGACTCCGACTTGTTTGGCCAGCCTTTGCTGCCTTCACTGCTTCAGGTGATTCGTGCCATACCACTCGTGCCCAGGTTCATGCTGGATGGTCAGGAAGTTCTGTTGAACGTGGCCCGTGCAGACAAGCGAAACAGCCTACTGGTCGTCATCAGGCCAGGTTACCTGGTCACGCAACAGGTGAACCGACTTGCATTGGTCACCTTTGGGATGGTTTTGATGGCATTGATGGCGGTACTCACCCTGGCCTGGTATTTTGCGCGAACCGTGATAGCACCTGTTCGTGCGGTATCTCAAGGGTTTTGGCAAATTGCAAAAACACCTTTGGCCGTACATCAACCGCTGTCTTTTAGCGGCATTTCAGATGAGATAGCCCAACTGGTTCGGG
>CAIXMC010000205.1 GCA_903920405.1 uncultured beta proteobacterium | reverse complement strand
GCTCTGGCACCGTCAAAAAAACACATGAACACTCGAGACCTCGGTCGACAGGAGCCGACTGCTTCGCTCCAAAGTCACGCTGCAATGGAAATTCCTGATTCCCTTGGAGTCGTGCCAATCACTGCTTGAAAAACGCGTCAAACTGTCAATGTCGAAGGCCAACCTCTAAAAACTTGAACATCGAGTATAAATCAACATAAAAAATTTTTACGGAATGGCTAATTGTCCAAAATTCAATTATTGTCAATAAAATCATTGAATTAGGTGATGTTTTAGAAAAAAGGCGGGGATGTCTGGAATATTATCCACGTGGATGGTGCAAGGCATGCAGCGCATTCAGCCGTTCGCGGGCAACGTGGGTGTAGATGGTGGTGGTGGAAATATCAACATGCCCCAGCAGCAATTGCACGGCACGCAAATCAGCACCATGGTTAAGCAAATGGGTGGCAAACGCGTGGCGCAAGGTGTGTGGCGACAGCGGCTGCGTGATGCCTGCCGCCTGTGCGTATTTTTTAACCAGCATCCAAAACATCACCCGGCTCATGGCCGTCCCCGGCGTTCTGCCCTTGTGCGTCACAAACAAATCATCGGTGGAGTGACCTGCCAGAAGTTCCGTTCTCGGCTGTTGAAAATAGCGTTGAAGCCACATACTGGCCACCTCCCCAAAAGGCACTAACCGCTCTTTGCTTCCTTTGCCAAAAACCCGAAGCACGTGATCTGCCAAACTGATGTTCAACACCTTGAGCGACACCAACTCACTGACCCGCAGGCCGCTGGCGTACATCAACTCCAGCATGGTGCGGTCACGCACGCCCTGGGCTGTGCTGACATCAGGTGCCGCCAGCAAGGCCTCCACCTGAGGCTCCGTCAAAAAACTTGGCATTCGCAAAGGCTGCTTGGCCGTCAGCAGTTTCAGGGTAGGGTCACTGTGAATCAGGTGTTCACGCAATGCCCATCGAAAAAACCGCTTGAGAACTGTCAACCGCCGATTGGAAGTGGTGGCTTTGGTTTCAGAATGTCGGGCTGCAAAGTAAGCGTTAATATCGTTTTGTGTGGTGCTGATGAGCGTCTGGTCAAGAGAGGCCAACCAAGTTGAAAACAAGGTCAGGTCTTGCCGGTAGGCACCGAGCGTGTTTTTAGACAGCCCATCTTCTAGCCACAGTGCATCAATAAAGCTGTCAATCAGGGGATCGGGGAGAGTATCTGGTGGCACGGGTTGCATTGAAGTATTTATACTATAAATTTGATAGCTGTCTGCGCTTATTCTACGGGCGTTATAAGTCAAAGTATATAAGTTCTTTATCATTAGATAATACTTGAAGCCTATAAGAAGTTGTATAAAAACAACATGTTAGAATAATTACATAATAGGTTTCAAATAACAACTAATCTGCACTTTAGACATTCAGCTCCTTTGCAAGAGCTATCTTGTTGATTTTTAATAATAATGTAGAAAAGTTGTGATTACGTCAAGTCATTGTTTTTGCTTAAAAAATCTTCGAGTGTCTAAAG
>CAIXMC010000204.1 GCA_903920405.1 uncultured beta proteobacterium | reverse complement strand
GCTCAGCTCTGTGCGGCAATATCAGACCCACTGTTTGCCCATACACAGTTCTGACAAAGCCACTACAGTCAAACCCGGTTTGGGCTGACATGCCGCCGCTGTGGTAACGCACACCCAAAAACCCTATGGCCGTGTCAATCAAGTCAGAGGCAGAATCGCTAAGGGTTTGGCGAGCCTGATTGAGTTGTCCCAGTAATTCGTTCGTGGCAATGAGGTAGGTGACATCGTCAGATGATGGCGCGGGTTCGGCATGAACCCAAGACACCATAACAAAAAGTGAAAGAAGAATAAAAATTCGAAACTTGTTTGGCATGGGCAAAGTGGGTGGATGGCACTTGTCAAAACGAAAGGCGCGCGCTTGACAAAAAGACAAGGCGCAAGGGGCAGGTGTCAGGCTAACGGTCAACACGGACACCCTTTTATAGGAGGCGAGAGATTGTAATATATTAAAAATAATAGCCGTCTGCGCTGACTAGACGGGGCTAGATGCCATTTTCTTATGTAAACCGATGCGATGCCATGGCCAGCAAACCGTCAAACACCAAGTTGTCAATCAATTCAAATTCCACCGACATACTGGGGGCCATTTTCCAGCCTGCACCACCGGTCATGATGCAGCGAGGTTCACTACCACAGCGCTCTCGCACATGCTGCACCATGCGTTCAACTGCTCCGGCAATGGCGTAAGTGCCACCGCTGGTGAGTGCGTCGCTGGTGTTGGTGGGAAATTCGCACACATTGCCGGTGGGCACATGCAATCCCGCCGTACCAGACTCCAAAGCACGCAGCATGATGCCATGACCTGGCAAAATCAGCCCGCCCAGAAAACGTCCACTGGCATCCATGGCATCCACGGTCACGGCGGTGCCTACCATCACCACCACCATAGGCAGAGGCTGCCCCGACACCAATCCATGTTGCCAAGCTCCCATCATGGCCACCCAGCGATCCGCCCCCAAGCGGGCGGGGTAGTCGTAACCGTTGGTCAAGCCGCACTCGGATGAACTGGCCACCACCCATTGGGCAGATACATCCCATAACTCCATTTGTTCTTCAACCCGCCTTCTGACGGCATCACCTGCCACCACACATCCCAACATGCAGGCAGGTACCGGCAGGTTAGCCCAGTTTCCTTCGGAGAGTTTTTCAATGTTTTCAAGAAATTCAGCACCTTGCGCCAGCATCAGCGCATCACGCCGCGGGGCATTGAACAAAGCCCACTTCAAGCGAGTGTTACCAACATCCATCGCTAAAAAAATCATGGCCGCGTTATCGGTGCATCTGTAGAGACTGATTCATCTCAATTTTTCATTCAAGTTATTGATTTGTAACATGAAAAAAATTAAAGTCAAAAAAAAGCCGTCAAGTGCTGATTGACTTGACAACTTTTTAGGTTGTGGTTCAAAACTTACGCTGTTTCACCATAGACGGACACCGTAATGTCAATCGACACATCCGTATGCAGGGCAATGCTGACTGTGTTATCACTCACTATTTTGATAGGTCCCTGCGGTAAGCGAACTTGCGCCTTGGTCACGGGAAAACCATTTCTGACCAACTCTTCTGCAATGTCGGCGTTGGTGACAGAGCCAAAAAGGCGACCATCAACACCTGCTTTTTGCGTGAGCTTGCACACAAATCCGGCAAGTTTGTCGCACAGGGTTTGAGCTTGGGCTTTTTTCTCCAAAGACACCTTTTCAAGTTCAGTACGACGTGTTTCAAATTCCTGTTTGGCAGCAGCCGTGGCGCGGCGGGCACGTCCGGTAGGAATCAAAAAATTACGTGCATAACCGTCTTTGACGCGAACAATGTCACCCAGATGACCAAGGTTCAGAACCTTGTCGAGCAGAATAATTTGCATGGCTGTTGTTCCTTAAATTTTGTGCTGATCGCTGTAGGGCAACATGGCCAGAAAGCGTGCTCGCTTAATAGCGGTATTGAGCTGGCGCTGAAAAATAGCGCGTGTGCCTGTTAGACGAGCGGGAATGATTTTGCCGTTTTCAGCAATGAAATCACGCAGGGTGTCAATGTCTTTGTAATCAATCTCTTCAACTCCGGTGACGGTAAAGCGACAAAAGCGCTTGCGTTTGAAAAGTAGATTTTGTGCGGGGCGCTTGGGGCGCTTATCTTTGTTGTTGAAACGTTTTGGTCCGGCCATGATGGACTCCTTCTTTATGAATAATGTTCTAATGTTCTGGAAAACTAATAAATTCCTGGATGTGATATACAAGCTGCCTAGTGCTTTTTGGAGAGGCCACAAAACCCTGGAACTGCCAGCAACTGCCCAAATGTTGGGTGGCCAATCGCTCGGCCACGACACCAAAGCTCACTGCTTTCACGATTGCCTTCACTTGCCTTGACTGACCCGCTTCAGAGACAGTGGATTCATGTTCCAAACGACAACTCAAGGCAGGCACACCCGAGGGTGTATAACGCAGTGCGTCAGATTCAATCAAACTTGCCGTCAAACTCAATTGATTGGCACTATGAACACCCACAGGGTGAGCATCTTGTATCACCACAAATTTATACCTGATGCTCAACAGGTTGAGACCTGCGAACGTCTTCACGTTCCACCGTTTTCATCATGGACGATGGATCGGTTTCTGCCTTCTTTTTGGATACAGTGAGGTGTCTCAACACAGCATCATTGAACTTGAATGCGTGTTCAAGCTCGGCCATGACAGTCTGGTTGGCTTCAATATTGATGCATAAATAATGGGCTTTGGACAAACGGTTGATCAAATAAACCAGTTGACGGCGGCCCCAGTCTTCCACACGATGCACATGGCCGCCACCCGCCACAATCATGCCCTTGTAACGCTCCAGCATGGCGGGAACTTGTTCGCTCTGATCCGGATGGATCATGAGGATAATTTCATAATGACGCATCAATACTCCTTTTGGATGACCTCAGTGTGAGGCGATAAATCCACCCCCAGCGTCTCATTGAGAGGGGTGGAAAGGTAAGCCTTCGATTGTAGGCTACAGCACTCCATTTAACTTGGGGGAGCGGGGGTGCGATCTGGCATTGCATCCCACCTTTGACGGCCGAATGCACAACTTCAGACTTCCTGATCCGTGTGGAACGCCCAATGGCACTTTGTGGAAGCGCCATCTTGGCGCTTGACAAGTTAAAAGCGGCAGGATGCCGCTTCCACAAGATGCCATTCTCGATTCCATCCTTTTTGCTACCTGTGCTTGGTGCGGATCGGGAAGTCTGAACTTATTGTTAACCCTATCCCTACAGATGAACTGTGCTGCACAGATTGATTTTTTTTCAACATCATATACTTGTATCAATCATTAAACTGAATCAGTTACCATGAATTCGCTTGACTTGACCCTGTTGTATTTATTGGCTGCAGTGATGGGTGTGGTCGCTTGTCGCAGTTTGAAATTGCCACCCATGCTGGGCTATTTGGCTGTGGGCGTGGTTATTGGTCCCAATGCGCTGGCCTTGGCCAAAAACGCTGACGGGGTGCGTCATTTGGGTGAATTTGGCGTGGTGTTTTTAATGTTTGTGATTGGGCTTGAATTTAATTTGTCCAAATTGCGCAGCATGCGTCAGCATGTTTTTGGCCTGGGGCTTTTTCAGGTGATGGTGACCATGCTGGTGACAACTTCTGCCAGTATGGCGCTGGCTACGCTGGCCCCTCGCTACTGGGGTATGGACTGGAAAACTGCGCTGGCGCTGTCGAGTGCCATGACCATGAGCAGTACGGCCATTGTCATCAAGCTGATGAACGAGCGTCTGGAAATGGACACCGAACATGGCAGGCGGGTTCTTGGTGTGTTGCTGTTTCAGGATTTGGCCGTGGTGCCCTTGCTGGTCTTGATTCCCGCGCTCAGTGCTTCCCCCGAAAAATTGTTTGAAACCCTGTTGTGGGCTGCGCTCAAGGCAAGTGCATTGATCACCGTCTTACTGGTGGGCGGGCCTGCCGTGATGCGTTGGTGGCTCACGCAAGTCGCTCGGCGAAAAAGTGAAGAACTGTTTGTTCTCAATCTTTTGCTGGTCACGCTGGGTTTGGCCTGGTTGACCGAAATGGCTGGATTAAGTCTGGCGCTTGGTTCTTTTATTGCTGGTATGCTGATTTCAGAAACCCAGTTCAAACATCAGGTGGAAACTGACATTCGCCCGTTTCACGATGTGTTGCTGGGGCTGTTTTTTATCAGCATTGGCATGATGCTGGATTGGCGACTGGTGCTTGATCGCTGGCCGATGGTGTTATTGTTGCTTACGCTCCCCGTGCTTTACAAGGCTGTGGTTATTACCCTGCTCACGCTGCTTTTCAAGGTATCGCTTGGTATTTCCATGCGAACGGGTCTTTACCTGGCACAAGCGGGGGAGTTTGGTTTTGTGTTGCTGGCTTTAGCGCAAACTTACCACCTTGTGCCGCCTGAACTGCTCAATCCCATTCTGGCTGCGATGGTGCTCTCCATGCTGGCAACGCCGTTCATTGTGATGCACAGCACTGACATTGTGATGAAACTGGTGTCAAGCGAGTGGCTGATGGAATCGGTTCAGATGACCAGCATTGCGCGCAAGTCCATCAAAATCAACAAGCATGTGATCATCTGTGGTTATGGGCGCTGTGGTCAAAATTTGGCGCGTATGCTCGACAAAGAACACATTGCGTACATGGCGCTTGATCTTGACCCTGACCGCGTGCGCCAAGCTGCAGCAGCCGGAGATTCCGTAGTGTTTGGCGATGCCGCACGCCTGCAAGCCTTGATGGCTGCCGGCTTGGCGCGTGCCAGTACGGTAGTCATTACTTACCTCAATACTTCCAGTGCCATCAAGGTATTGGCACACATTCAGGCACATGCGCCCCACGTGCCGGTGGTGGTGCGAACCCAGGACGACCATGACCTTGAACTGCTCCAGCGTGCAGGGGCGACCGAAGTTGTACCTGAAGCCATTGAAGGCTCTTTGATGTTGGCCAGCCATGCGTTGGCGCTGGTGGGCGTTCCCATGCGGCGCGTGATTCGGATGGT
>CAIXMC010000203.1 GCA_903920405.1 uncultured beta proteobacterium | reverse complement strand
GACCTCCCTGAAATGGCAATGAAATGGGGTTGAAATTTGGACGGAATTTGGTGGAAAAACTGCAGTTCCGCGAAAAAAGACGATTGAAATCAATATGTATATATTTTAAGGATTGGAAAATTGTCCAAAAATCTCGTGATTCCAATAAAATCAATTGATTAGATGGTGTTTTTGAAAAAAGTCGGGGAGGTCTGAGAGTACAGAACCAGTCACAAGCCACCCACTACGCAGACTTGTCTTTATAGGGATTGCGAGCGGTTTTTAATTCAATGCGAAGTGGCGTACCCACAAGGTCAAACGCTTTGCGAAACCAGCCCTCAAGGTAACGCCTGTAGGCATCGGTCACATGGTCTAGTGAATTGCCATGAATCACAATCACCGGTGGATTCATGCCACCTTGGTGGGCATAGCGCAGTTTGGGTCGAAACATGCCTGATCGCTTGGGGCTTTGAAACTGAACCGCTTGAATCAGCAAACGCGTCAGGACGGGCGTGCTCATTTTGCATTGGGCTGCTTTGTAGGCCTGTACGATGGACACCCACAAGGGGGGCAGTCCCTGGCGTTGTTGGGCGGATATCTGGTGCAAATTTGCAAATTTCAAAAACTGCAAACGGGTCTCAATTGAGCGTTTGACCAGATCGCGCTGATAGTCATCCACAGCATCCCATTTGTTCACGGCCAAGACAACAGCACGCCCATTTTCCAAAATGTAGCCGGCGATGTGCGCATCCTGGTCGGTCACACCCTGGGTGGCATCTATCAGCAGCAGCACTACATTTGCCGATTCAATGGCTTGCAACGTTTTGATCACTGAAAATTTTTCAATGGCTTCAAAAACTTGGCCACGCCGACGCAATCCTGCGGTATCAATCAACTCAAATTTCTGACCTTTACGCTCAAATGGCACCGAAATGGCATCACGCGTGGTGCCGGGCAAATCAAACGTGACCAGACGTTCTTCTCCCAACCAAACGTTAATCAGTGTGGATTTGCCCACATTAGGCCGACCAGCCACTGCAAGTTTGATAACACCTGATTCTTCCTGCAAGGCAGCCTCATCCGTTTGCTCAGGCAGGCTGGCAAATGCCAAGGCCAACATATCGCCGATACCCTGCCCATGCGAGGCGGACACCGGATGCACTGCACCTAGGCCAAGTTCATAAAACTCGGCCAGTTGAACGCCTTCGATCATGCCCTCAGCCTTGTTGGCCACCAGCACACAAGGTTTACCCAAACGCCGAAGATACTTGGCAATATCGTGGTCTTGGCCAGACACACCTGCGCGGGCATCGACGATAAAAACCACAATATCGGCTTCTGAGACGGCTTGTTGGGTTTGTTTGGCCATTTCGTGATAAATGCCGTCTAACGCATCAGGCTCAAAGCCTCCGGTGTCAATCACAATGTAGTCATGCTGATCATGCTGGCCTTTGCCATAGTGGCGGTCCCGCGTTAAACCCGCAAAATCCGCCACGATGGCATCACGCGTCTTGGTCAGACGGTTAAACAATGTTGATTTGCCCACATTGGGACGACCGACCAAAGCTAAAACTGGTTTCATGAACAATGCCGAGTTACTGTGCTTGAAAGGCAAAAATGCCGCCACTTCGCGTGACTGCCACTACCGTTGGCCCCGCTTGCACTGGTGCTGTGGCCAGTGCAGAACCGTCGGTCTGGGTTCGCGCCAGCAATGCACCATCACCACGCGCCAACCAATGCACACGTCCAGCTTCGTCACCTAAAACGATGGCGCTCGCACTCACCAAAGGCCGCGTCAAGGTGTGATGAAACAACCGGTATGAAACCCAGCCGGGTACGCCATCGCTGCGCCGCCAGGTCTGCACTTTGCCATCACTTTCAACACCATACAGCCACTGAGCGTCGCCTGCCAAACCCACAAAACCCTGCGCGGATCTGCTCCAACTGACGCGACCGTTATCCACACAGCCAACGCTGGATTGAAAAGCCCTGACGCACACGGATGTACCCTGACGACTGACACCTTCCACCAAATCAACCAGGCGCTCAATCTCATTGTTGCCACGGGGGTTGGCAACGGGAGCATCCCAAACCACAGCGCCATTAGAAGGGTTCAACCCCAGCAAATGGCCAGATATACCCACCACCAAAGTGTCTCCCACAGCCATCAGCACACCAGCCTGTCGCAAGACCAAAGCATCCGCGCTCTGCTGGTATTGCCACAGTCGCCGGCCCGATTGAGCATCAAACGCGCTCACACTGCGGTCGCCGCCTAGAACAAACACACGCGCACCTGCCACCAGAGGTGCCGTCAAAACCTGCGCAAACAAAGGCGCGCGCCACCGTAGAGTGCCCGATTTCAAGGCAACCAACTCATTGGTTTGCGTAACAACAGCCGTTATTTGACCATCACTGCCAACGCCAGCAGCAATCGGATGTCCCACATTCACACGCCACAATTTAGCACCGGTGCGGGTATCGATCGCCATAACAGTTCCATCAGAGCTAGCCAACGTCAGTGCGTCACCATCGACCTTGACAGTGAGCAAAAAATCAACCGCGCCCATTTTTGTCTGCCACACAGAGCGAACACCCAGTAAAGCTGGATTGGGACCCAACTCGACAGGCTTGAACTTGTCTGAATCACTGGCGCAAGCGGCCAAAAGTGCAACAGCCACTGACAAGGCGAGATACAAGAAATGTTTCATAAACGCTTTATGGTAAATTTTTGACATCATCTATAGCATGAAATTCGGCGCTATCCCTTATCCAGCTTGCATAGTCCGCTATAGTTTTTGATTTTCTACGATCGCCATGTCAGCGACCGCTGAAGGACATCACTTCGTCGTGGTCACGGAATTTAGTGCTTGTGCATCCACACCCAAGGCGTTGAGTTTGACCTCGACCAAACGGCGGTATTCGTTACTGGCATCGAGCAGACGATAGGCCTTTTGGTATTCGGTCACAGCCTGCGGTTTCTTGCCTTGCAACAGCAGCACATCGGCACGGCGATCTGCTACCAAAGCCTGAAAGCTGTCGGGAAATGAGCCTGCGAGTTGCGCCAATGCGCCCTCATAATTTTTGCCCTCCGCCAAAATGGCACTCAATCTGAGTCGTGCCACAGCCTTATAACCGTCGTCAAAAGAATGCTCAGCCACCCAGGTGAGCGCAGCCCGAGCGTTATCAAATTTGTTCGCATCAGCATACTGTTTGGCCATCAGCAAACCTGCCTGCTGTGCATAAGCCGTTGAACCAAATCGGTCTTTCATGTCTGTAAACACACGGTCAGTTTTGACTGTATCTGCTGAAAGCAGCGTGCGTTCAAACTCGTCGAACAATGCTGCGGCTTGAGAGGATTGACGACGTTGCCAATACTGGTAAGTGTTCCAACTGGCATAAGCCCCTAGGACAACAATCAACACCCAGGTGATGGCATTGCCGTACTGTTTCCAAAAATGTTTGATTTGGTCAAGTTGCTCTTGTTCTTCGAGGTCTAACTGATTTGCCATGGACTATCACCCGTATGATGTGGACGCAAAAAAATGGCCAAAACCTTTCAGAAGTGGCGTGAACACTGCGTAGTGTGCTATAGATTAAGGATTGATTTGACCAAAAACCAAGTCAATCTGGGGAAGCATCGGATTGTAGGGTAGCCGCCCAGTTGGCCACATCGTCCAGGGAACGAGTGATTTGAGTGGCATAAGCCTCACGCAAAGGCTTGATCGTCACTTGGTTGGCAGCCAGTTCATCTGTGCCAAAAATCAGCGCATAGTGAGCACCACTGGCATCGGCGCGCTTGAATTGGCTTTTGATGCCAGAGAGTACCTGCCCCTGGCTGCTGTGCATTTGCACACGAACACCCAGCCCACGCAAAGTTTGCAGCACTGACATCACCCTGGGCAATGAGGCCATATCGCCCACGATGGCGTAAGCATCAAGTGCTGTCTTCAAGGTTGGCGCAGCGTGGGTTTTCAGTAATTCCAGAACCCGATCCACGCCCAAAGCCCAGCCTACCGCCGGCGTTGGTTTTCCACCGAGTTGCAAAAATAAACCATCGTAGCGACCCCCTGCACACACCGTTCCTTGTGCGCCCAAACGGTCGGTTACAAACTCAAAAACGGTCAGGTTGTAGTAATCCATGCCCCGCACCAGGCGAGGATTCAGGGTGTAGGCGACGTTGTTGGCATCCAAAATGGCTTTCAGGCTTTCAAGATGCGCCATTGATGCCTGCCCCAAAAAATCAATGAGCCGTGGAGCAGCTTCAATCATGGTTTGCAGGTTGGGGTTTTTGCTGTCAAGAATGCGCAAGGGGTTGGTGTAGAGACGTCTTCGTGCATCTTCATCAAGGATGTGACTGTGCTGTTCAAACCAGGCAATCAAGGCTTGGCGATGCACCAGACGCTCCTCGGGCTGCCCCAGGCTGTTGAGTTCAAGACGAACATCAGCGAGGCCAATGTCTTGCCACAGGTGTGATGCCATCAAAATCAATTCAGCATCTATTTCAGCGCCATCAAACCCAAGTGCCTCCACACCCATTTGGTCAAATTGCCGGTATCGCCCTTTTTGGGGACGCTCATGGCGAAACATAGGCCCCATGTAATACAAACGTTTTCCACCGTCATACAGCAAGTTGTGCTCTAGTGCTGCACGAACGACCCCCGCGGTGGCCTCGGGGCGCAGTGTCAAAGGATCACCATTAAGGCGATCTTCAAAACTGTACATTTCTTTTTCAACAATATCCGTCACTTCACCCAAGCCGCGAACGAACAAAGGGGTACGCTCCACAATGGGGGTGCGAATATTGCGGTAGGCGTAACGTGCAAACAAGGCGCATGCACAAGACTCCAACCACTCGACCAGGGCTGACTCTGGCGGCAAGACATCGTTCATGCCTTTGACCGCCAACACACGCTCTACACGGCTTGCCTGAGTCATCACTTCACCTCTGTATCACGGTGCGTTGCTGCACCAAATCGCTTTTCAACATAGTCTTGCACAATGGTTTGAAATTCACTGGCAATGGCATCCCCGCGCAGGGTCATGCGTTTTTCACCGTCAATAAATACCGGTGCTGCGGGTGTTTCACCCGTGCCAGGCAAACTGATGCCAATGTCTGCGTGACGACTCTCGCCCGGGCCATTCACAATGCAGCCCATCACGGCGACTTTCAAAGTTTCAACCCCCGGGTACTGGCTGCGCCACACAGGCATCTGGTGACGCAAGAAGTCTTGAATGTGAAGTGTCAATTCCTGAAACGTGGCGCTGGTGGTACGTCCGCACCCGGGGCAGGCTGTCACCTTGGGCATAAAAGTGCGAAGCCCAAGCGCCTGCAAAATCTCGGAAGCAACCACAACCTCTTGCGTGCGGGATTCACCCGGTTGAGGTGTCAGTGAAACACGAATGGTGTCACCAATGCCCTCTTGCAACAAAATCGACAAAGCAGCAGTCGATGCGACCGTGCCCTGAATACCCATGCCGGCTTCGGTCAGACCCAAATGCAAAACATGATCGGATCGCTTGGCCAATTCACGATACACCGCAATCAAATTTTGCACACCGCTGAGTTTGCACGACAAAATGATGTTGTCCGGATGCATCCCCATGGTGCAGGCTTGATGTGCTGAGTCAAGAGCCGATGTCATCACGGCCTCCAGCATCACCTGTTTGACAGGCCAGGGTTGTGTTCGACGACAGTTTTGATCCATCAGGTGAGAGAGTAATTCCTGATCAAGACTGCCCCAATTCACGCCAATGCGCACCGGTTTGTTCCAACGCAGCGCAGTTTCAATCATCAACCCAAATTGTCGATCATGCTTATCCCCTTTGCCCACATTGCCAGGGTTGATGCGGTATTTGGACAAGGCCTGGGCACACTCAGGAAAGTCCGTTAATAATGTGTGTCCGTTGTAATGGAAATCCCCAATCAAGGGAACCGTCACGCCCCAACGGTCCAGTTGCTCACGAATAGGCGCCACCGCCTGCGCAGCCAAAGGCGTATTGACCGTGATTCGCACCAGTTCCGAGCCAGCGATGGCCAGCTCCCTGACCTGCATCGCCGTTGCCATCACATCGGTAGTGTCGGTGTTGGTCATGGACTGAATGCGAACAGGGGCAGACCCGCCCATCGTCACTGAATGCCCTGCCCACACGATGATGGTTTGCCTTGACTGGCGGGATGCACCTACAGTCTGCGTTGCATGATTGACCTTCATCAATTCACCTCAAATCGAGCCACATTTTTATGGGTCCGTGCTGGAACATCCAGCCTCTTGCCGCGAACCGTCACCACCACAACATCTGCCTTGCCCAATACCACGGACAAAGGCAATACCCCCGACACTGGAACGGTCTCACCCGCATGGAGCATTCGGCGCAACAATGAGCTGCCTGTAGCATCTGTGACTGAAACCCATGAATCATCTGTGGCCTCAAGCAACAACACAGACGTAGCAGCATCAGACGAGGCAGAACCTACCTCATCAGGCGCGACAACAGGCGTGGAAGATGGTTGTGCCAGATCTTCGGATGTCTTGGAGGGAGTTGTCAAAACAGTGGAATCTGCCAACGGCACGGAAGGGGCATCTGCGTCAGCATCAGCATCTCCCACTTGTTTTGCAGTGCCATATTCCATGGCCTTTGTAGAAACAATACGGGGTGGCGTGGGAATCCAAAGCACGACAGCGATACCCAGCATAAGTAGCAACACACCTACCCCCAAGGGTTGCATTAAATAGACTTTCAAATGACGAAGCAGGGTGGGACTGTCGTAACGAAATGGCGTATTCAGTTGGACAGGATCGATGTTGATGTGATGTGTTTCTTGTTGCGGCAAGTGAGACAGAATGGCCGTTGCATCCATTTTCAAAACCCTGCACATGCTGTAAGCCAGCGCACGCGCGAACACCATATCGGGCAACTGTTCAAAATGCCCCTCTTCGAGTGCCTTGATCCTGGCTTGAGAAACCTTCAACAAGCTCGCCATATCTGCAATATGAAATCCCTGGCGCTCGCGTGCATCACGAAGCTGTGTACCCACGCTCACCACAGGATCGGCCATGTGTATCCGCGATGGATCGTTGCCCATCTGTCCGGATGAATCACTCATTCCACGCTCCACGCCGGTAAGCGGCAGTCTGGGGCGATTGTGAAAACCTTTTTTCCAATTGTGCGGCCAACTGCAACATGGCCTCTGTGTTGTCCATGCGCCGTTCAATTTTGATACCCAGCCACAAAGACTCAGCATTGGCCCACTCACTGTTGTTCAAACGCCGGATATAAAACTGGGCGCGTACATTATCTTTCTTCAAAAACAACACGCGTGCCAAGTTATAGCCCGTCACAGGATTAGCGGCATCGTACTCATAAGCCTTTAATAAACTAGCCTCTGCAGCTTTGAGAGCGCCAGCACGGACTTGACACAGTCCCTGTGTCATCCAGGTCTTGGCTCGATCGGTATAGTGAGTGTCAGCTAAAGCCTGGGAAAAGAATTTGAAGGATTGCGCGTATAAAGCCTGCTGACACGCCAGCCAACCCAGATTGTGCAAAACGTTGGCATCACCAGGTCGCAGCTCAAGTGCCTTGTGAAAGCTCTCTTTTGCGACTGAATAATCATTGAGTCGCATGAAAATCAGTCCCCGCAAATTGTGGGCATCCGAAAAATTGGGATCAACTGCCAACGCCTGCTTGAGTTCATCAAGTGCAATGGTGGTTTTGCCTTGCTGAAAGTAGGCCACTGCCAGTTCAAGCCGGATGCGCGCACGCTTTCTCACCACGCTCTCGTCCGAGTCGGTCTTGAGGTCACCCCCCTGATCGTTCATCTCATTCGCCGGCATCGAACCAGCACAGCCTACGATACCTAAAATGGCCAGCAACACCATCATCCACAGCATCAGGCTACGACAAAAAATTATGCCATTTTTGGTATTGACCATTATGTCTCCTGATCCAACACCTGTCGACGGGCCATGCGCAACTTGACCCGTGTTCTATCCTGAACATCGCCGGCCAACTGACCACAAGCAGCATCAATGTCGTCACCGCGTGTTTTGCGAATGGTGGTGATTAAGCCAGCATCACTCAGTATGCTGGCAAAGGCTTTGATGCGATCGACACTCGAACCGCGAAAATCGGATGCAGCAAACGAATTAAAGGGAATCAAATTAAATTTGCACCAGACACCAGGATGGCCTTGCGCCCGAATCAACGCCACAAGTTCGTGGGCATCTTTGTCTTGGTCATTGACACCATCGAGCATGCAGTATTCAAAGGTGACAAAGTCTCTTGGCGCATGTTCCAGGTATCGTAAACAGGCACTCAACACATCCTCCAAGGGGTATTTGAGGTTCAGCGGCATCAAATGGCTGCGCAGTGTGTCGTTGGGCGCATGCAGGGATACCGCCAGTGCTACCGGACAATCACGACCCAGAGCATCCATCTTGGGCACCACGCCTGACGTTGAGACCGTGACACGGCGGCGCGACAAACCGTAAGCGTGGTCATCGAGCATGACCCGCAGCGCAGGCAGCAATTCACGGTAGTTCTGCAGTGGCTCGCCCATTCCCATCATGACCACGTTGGTAATCACACGCTCACGGGTGTGATTGTGCTGACGCAAGTCATGCTCGGCACACCAAAGCTGTGCCACGATTTCGCTTGTTTTTAGATTGCGACTGAATCCCTGATGGCCGGTGGCGCAAAACAAGCACCCCATGGGACACCCCGCCTGCGATGACACACACAAGGTGCCACGATCAGCATCTGCAATAAAGACAGTCTCAATGGCATCCCCGTTGCCCACATCAAACAGCCACTTGATGGTGCCGTCTGCAGAACTTTTCCGTGAAATAACGTTCGGCGGACAGATACATGCCTGAGTTTTGAGTTTGTCACGAAAAGACTTGGCCAGATCGGTCATGCCGTCAAAATCACATGCACCCGCTTGATGAATCCAGCGAAATAGTTGTGTGGCACGAAATCGTTTTTCACCCAACGTTTGACAATACGCTGCTAAATTTTCAAGATCAAAGTCGAGCAAATTGACCGTCATGGCACAAATTAACGTGAAAGTTAGCGTTACTAAATGACCATGCCGGGAAAGAAAAATGCTATTTCCACAGCAGCAGTTTCAGGCGCATCCGAACCATGAACAGCGTTAGCATCAATAGTTTGTGCAAAATCAGCACGGATGGTTCCCTGAGCGGCTTTTTGGGGATCTGTTGATCCCATTAACTCACGGTTTCTCAAAATGGCATTTTCACCTTCCAGCACCTGAATCATGATGGGACCGGAGGTCATAAAGTCCACCACATCCTTGAAGAACGGACGATCTCGATGCACAGCGTAAAAAGATTGTGCTTCCGATACAGACAAACGGGCCATTTTTGCGGCCACAATTCTCAAGCCAGCCGCTTCAAAACGGGTATAAATCTGACCAATGACATTCTTGGCCACGGCATCAGGTTTGATAATGGATAAGGTACGTTCGATCATTACAAATTTTCCAGAAGTTAATAAAAAAACAAGTCTTTGATCTTAACCGTGACGGGTTAAAACATTAACGATTTGGTCGGCGCGCACCAGAATACCCCGAAGCACCACGCCGGCTTTGTGTCTCTTGCCTTTGTTGTGCATAACTGTCAGCACCAATGTACCCAAACGAAGTTTTGAGAGGGTCAGGCTGGCCTTTGGGCGCTGGCTTACGTGCCAACTTGTTGTCTTTGCTTTCACTTCTACCGGCATCACCACGCCCACGCTGTACAGCAACCGGTAATCGCGTCCTTCGTCCATCTACATGATTGTCAGTCACCTTTGCAGAAGGCCGATGTGAACGCTCTGCGCCTGCGCCTGCGGCTTGCGTCAACAATGAAATATCACGATCATCTAGCTCCATCCAGTCCCCCCGCTTCAGCCCTCGAGGCAAAACCATGGCACCATAGCGAATGCGAATGAGGCGACTGACAGCATGACCGATGGACTCAAACATGCGTCGAACTTCGCGGTTGCGCCCCTCGGCAATCGTGACTTTATACCAGCAGTTAGCGCCTTCGCCGCCCCCTTCTTCAATCGAACCAAACTGCGCCATGCCATCATGGAGCTTCACACCCTCCAGTAAACGCTTTTTTTCATCTGAACTTAGAGCACCCAGTACGCGCACCGCATACTCGCGCTCCAAACCAAAACGGGGGTGTGTGAGACGATTGGTTAATTCACCTGAATTACTGAACAAAAGCAAACCCTCTGTATTCAAATCGAGTCGTCCTACAGCCTGCCACTTACCTTGAGATAACCTGGGTAATTTGCGAAAAACCGTTGGGCGATTGTGCGGATCATCATGTGTCACGATCTCACCCACAGGCTTGTGGTAGGCAATCACACGCGTGGCAAGAGGTGCAATCCTGATTTTGACGGGTTTGCCGTTGACTTTGATGTGGTCACCCAACTGGATACGTTGGCCAATATGAGCAGGCTCATCATTGACTGAGATACGCCCTTGTGCAATAAGCTGCTCCACATTCAACCTCGAACCCACTCCCGCCTGCGCTAACACCTTGTGTAACTTGGGCGAGTCCGAATCTGGGGCCAACACCCTTTTAAACTCAGCCTCAACAGGCAAAACCTCGGTGTCAAAACGACCCGATACCACGTCATCTAAACTTATTTTTTGCATAGGGTTGTGTTCTTTGTTCTTCATATTGATGTGCTCACAACTGCCACCATTGGCGTGACCACGCCAATATCTGCGGGCAATACACCCGAAATATCAGACAAGCCAGACACTGACTCAACCGTAGGCCATTGAGGCAACGGAACCCATCCCAAATCATCCAGAGACTGGTCAAAAAAAACACCGCAGTGGTGTTGGGTAAAAATCAAACCATTGCGCCAGAAACCTGTGCATGGTAGCGCAAAAAACAGTTCAAAAATATGTAGGGACTGACGCCATCAAATCTGATTAACATTGTAATTGAGCCTCCAATTATCCAAAGCACCAGCCATATCTGACGGCAAGTCAGCCCGAAACACCATGCTTTGTTGGCTCACAGGATGCACAAAAGCCAACCGATACGCATGCAGTGCCTGTCGATGCATTCCTGCTGTCAAATGCCCACCGTACAGAGTATCACCCACCAACGGGTGCTTAATGCTGGCCAGATGAACGCGTATTTGATGCGTTCTGCCTGTATGCAAAGTGCATTGCACCATGCAACCGTTGTCACCGCTTTGCAAATGCAAAATGTCAGTTCTGGCCGCTTTGGCCGCATGGCGCGCTTCGTCAAGCACTGCCATACGCAAACGATGGACTGGGTCACGGCCAATGGGGGCATCAATCACACGCTGCACTGGCCCGTGCCATACTCCATGAGCCAGTGCTACGTACTGGCGTTTCACTTCCCTGGCAGCCATCGCTTGCACCAGTGCATCCATCACACTGCGTTGGCGTGCCACCACCATCAAGCCGCTGGTGTCTTTGTCAAGACGATGCACAATGCCCGCCCTAGGCAAGGCAAAAGCATGGTCATCCAACCCCAGCAAGGCATTCATCAAAGTGCCGCTCCAGTGTCCTGGTGCCGGATGCACCACCAGTCCGGCGGGTTTGTTAATGACCAGCAAATGGTCGTCTGCATAAACTACATCCAGCG
>CAIXMC010000202.1 GCA_903920405.1 uncultured beta proteobacterium | reverse complement strand
CATCCGGGCTACGGCACTTTCCATCATTTAGCACCCGACGCAGCTCTGTAGCCCGTATGAAGCGAAGCGCAATACGGGAGATCAATCACCATGCAAACAACAACCATCCTGTATGCCGCTGCGCTGCGTCCGACGTTTTGTGATACACCCCGTCATTTGGTTATCGCAACCTCAAACCTTACCAGGAGACCTCTTATGAAATCACTTGCCCTGCTGACCCTGTTGCCCCGGGCGGCGCTGTCGCAAGCTGATACGCCCATCGTCAAGCCCACACCCGCTACGAATGGCACGCTGGTTGTTAAGCCAAAATAGAGGGCATCATCCAGTGACCCATTTTGAGGATCCGCCGTGCCCAACAACCCCACCACCCACATTTCTTCTGATGCTGCAGCCCAGGCTGTCATTCTTGTGAATCAAGGTAAGCGACAGGACGCTGCCCGAGTGATTTTGGAGGGCTGCGGCGCACAGTTGATGCGGTTCATTCGTAACATCTCTTACCAGAAGGCCAATGACGAGGATGCTGAGGAAATCATGATGGACGCCATCATGGCATTTATCACCAAACCTCTGCCACCCCACTGCAACGCGGCGGCCTGGTTGTTTACCCTCTGCCGCAACCGTCTCATTGACAGGATGCGTCAACATCAAGCCGATAAACGCGGCGGCAAGAAGAAAACCGAGGTGGCCCTGGATGACGACGAGCTTGGTCATTTGCTGGACACAACGCTTGGCCACACCGAACTGCCCGGTTGGGTGCGAACCTGTATTCAACAAGCTGCTGCCACCATGCAGCACGAACGGCCAGAGCGTGCCATGGTTCTGTTGATGGTGGCAGACGGTTGGTCAGCCGAAGAAATTGCCATTTACTTTGGGGCTGACCCCAAAACCATCACCCAGACACAACTGGCTGCTGCTCGCGACCGCGTCTATCGAGCAAGACTGGAAGCTCAACACTACTTTGAGCATTGCAAGGAGTAAATCATCATGACACACAACGATACTTGGCTCAAAGTTTTGGCTGGCACCACCCAGCCCGATGACCGAGATACCCAACAGGCTGCTGACTTGCGCGAATTCTTCAGGCTGCAAGAAAACAACACGCTCCCCCTGGATACAGCCAGCCAGCGCCGCATCATGAATGGGTTAGCGGCCCGGGGCGCATTCAGTAAAACACTCCCTGCCGTGTCGGTCAGTCTGACGTCCCGCATCACCGAGTGGCTTTTCCCTCGGGGACACGCCAGCGGTGGGCGATGGTCTGCGGTGGCCGCAGCCGTCATGGCACTGACCGTGCTGCCCTTCGTGGTTTGGCATGGCCCCAAGGAAGACGGTGACCCCTACGCCGTCAAAAGCCTGACGCTTCCTGCCGTGGTTGACAGCGACAACCCCCAACAACTGGCAGCGCAGCTTGTGGCCACACTTGCACGCCACGGGGTCACAGCCCAACACCGAAGCGACGGCACCAGCACATGGGTGAGCGCCCATATTCCCGCAGATCAACAGGCCGCCGTGCAAACCGATCTGGCCAGCCTTGGGCTTGGCATCCCCGTGGGCGGACAGCTAGACGTGCAGTTTCGCCGCCAGCCGTGAAACCATCACCCTTTCCCATCACCACCATAGGAGACCGTCATGCAAGTGAAAGAAACCCGCCTTAAAGGCAACGAGGCCAACCTTGAGAACATCACCCGTTTTATCAACCGTCATGTCAAAGATATGCCGCTTGCCCGTATCGAGTTGCGCTACTCCACGCAGTCAGTTCAAAGATTGGACGGGACAAAGGCCAAGAAAGAAATCAGTAAGTTGCTTCTTGAACAAGGGATGGGGCAGGCCGAAGTGTCCGTGCGACCCCACGAAGGCGCCCTTGACGATGCCACCGGTGAGCATCTTGTTCGCCTGATCCCCCAATCGCAATCTGCTGCACCTGCTGAAGACGATGACGACAAGGGTTGGCTGCCCAAGCTATGGCCGCGCAAATCTCAAACGCAAGAAGCACCGCCCCAGCCTGCACAACCGCAGGGGCTAAGTGCCGAGCAGGCCGTGGCCATGTTGCGCCAGGCCATCAAACTGTCCGCTGACGATGTCAAAAAAGTCACAGGCGCGTCACGCCTGGTGAACGAGGCACAGGTCATTGTGCGCCTGGACGCTGCGAATCAGGTATTAGGCCCCTTGGTGCTGGGCGAACTGGCGCAGGCCGCAAAATCCATCGCCGGCATGGTGCGAGATCAGGGTTTTGGCACCACGCCGTCGTTCAAGGTCAGTTACACCCACAAGCCACGCACCACAACAGAGGGCACGTTTTACGCGGGCGATACGGATGTGGAGGTTTTATTGCTGACTGCCCATAGCGCTGACGAACGCATGGAACCCAGTCTGGACAGGAACATGCCCGATACACCGCCCCAGGAGATATCCGAGGCAACCGCCCTGCCAATCAAACAGCCTGCCGCGCCAGCGTTGACCGTTCGGGTGCTGGGCACACTGCAAGGCAACGGTACTGTTGCGTTTTTTGACAAAGCGTTTGAACTGCGCTTTTCGACGTTGCCCGCCCGCTTTGACCGCAGCGCTTTGGACAAAGCCGGTTTTGGCAGCGCCCACCCTGAGCTTTTGGCCGTGGCCAGCAACAGTTGCCCTTTGACCCTGGACAGGGGCAGCGATGGCCAACTGCACCTGCACACCCATTGGCGCAAGACGCCAGACGGCAGCACGTATGCCATGTACCGTTGGCAAAACACAGGTGTCGCACTGGCAGATAATGACATCCTGACCCCAAAAGCTGGCCGTCTGGTGGTCAATGACCCCCATGGCGTCGTGAATGCCACCACAGGGCGAACCCTGCCCGCTTTGGTGGTGGAACTGCTGGCGTGATTTTGACCGTTTTTTTCCGACGTTTGCGCGTGTATCGCGTCAAGAGCATTCATACACAACCCAAGGAGCTTTGCATGAACCCTCTTGAAACCCGCCTGGCCGGCAACCCAGCCGCCCTCAAAGGCATCACTGACTTTATTCGCAGCCATCGGGGTTGTACCCCCCTGAAGCGTGTGGAGTTGCGCTATTCCACCCAGTCGGCCACACCGCTCGATGTCACACTGGCCAAAAAAATGATTGGCGACCTGCTTCGCAAACATGGCATGAACCAGACCGAGGTCTCGGTACGCCCGCATGAGGGCGCGCTGGACCATGCCACGGGTGAACACCTGTTGCGTTTGTTTGCGGTGGAACGTGAAGAGCAGCAGCTACAGCGCAACGGTTTGTGGTCATGGTTGGCGCGTCTGTTTTCGCAGTGGTTTGAGCCATTGCCCGCAGCGCGTACACAGGCCGATGTTCCCCCTGCGCCTGTCATCACACCCCGACTGAGCGGTGCACAAGCCGTCGACTATCTGCGCAGAGCAGTGAACCAGGCCGCCATCCATTTGGGCGATGAAACCCGCGTGACGATGGGCACCACGATTGCCATGGCACGGGTGGTTGTTCGCCTTAAGGATGTTCACGATGTCTTGGGACCGATGGTGCTTGGCAACCTTGACTTGGCGGCTGTGTCCATCGGTGTCATGGTGCGCGCTCAAAAACTGCCACTTGCTCCTGCCTTCAAAGTCAGTTACGACTACAAACCTCGTTATGAGACCGAAGGCACCATCTATGCTCACGAAGCCGATGTGGAAGTGGTTCTGCTGTTGAATGCAGCCCAACGCCTGGAGCCACAACGTGTTGACCCCAACGCAACGGCCATGCCTGCTGTGACATCCCCGCAACCATATCCTTATCAACCCACGACCAATCACCATGAAACCTATTGCACTCATCATCTCGATAGCTTGCCTTCTTGGCGCGGCCAACCATGCCCTGGCTAACAACCATGCGCTCATCATGACCATCGATTATTCGGGCACTCCAAATGCCCTGCCCGGCATTGAGCAGGATACCCAGGCGGCCATCAACATGGCCAAAAGCATGGGCATCCCTGAAGGGAACATTCGCAAATATCGCAACCAGCAATTGACACTGAGCGGCATGTCCGGTGCCATTCATCGGTTCACCAACACCATCCAGAACGGTGACAAGGTGTTTTTGTATTACTCCGGACACGGAGGCCAGCGCATGGGCACAGGTGGCAAATGCACCGAATCGTTGGTGACCAATGACTTTCAGCATTTAGATGACGCTACTCTCAAGGATGCTTTGGAGGCACTGGCTGCCAAGGCCAGTCAGGTGGTGATGTTCAATGACTCCTGCTTCTCAGGCGGTGCGGCCACCAAAGACGCTTCGCGGGAAACAAAGGGGCTGGTGCCCAAGGTGTACCAAGGCGACGGATACACCTGTGGTCAGGCTGTCAACAAAGACGTGAGTTTTCGTAAGCTGGGTGTGGTGGCGCGCAAGAACCCCCCTCAAACTTTTTACCTGGCAGCATCGGCAGACAACGAAGTGGCGAACGCAGGCCCTACAGGCAGCCTGGCCACGAATGCTTGGGTGGCTTGTCTTGGTGGCAACCAGGCAGACAAGGATGGCAATGGCATTGTTGATGGCAGGGAACTTGTCATGTGCTCCCAAGCATTCATTGGGCAACAACGCGTTCGTCAAACCATTGCCTTTGAAGGCAACGATGGTTTGCCGGTGAGCTTTCTGGGTGGTGATGCCGCCTCACCCACGCCTGTCACCAACCCCGCTGGAACGCTTGAGTCATTGCGCAAAGCGGCTGACACAGCCATCAAGGTAGGATTAAAAATCCACACACCCACCCTCAAAATCAACCGTGACAACCTTGATTTTTCAGTGACAACCCAGCAAAGAGGCTACCTGTACCTGCTGCACGTTGCAAGCGATGGCACGTTTTATGTGCTGTTCCCCAACCGTCTTGATGCCAACAACCTCATCGAATCGGGCACCCACAGCTTTCCACGCCAACAGTGGGCCATACAGGCCCAAGGCCCGAACGCCGGCACCGGTTACCTCATGGCCTATCTGTCAGAAACACCCAAAAACCTTGACAAAGTCCTGGATACCAGGGCGGTCTTTGCCGAGGGCGAGGCCAATTCCAGCACGACCCGAAAACTGGGTGTTGTTGCAACGACAGGGCGCTTTGGTGCCAGCACGGTCGAAACCATCCGCGAAGTCAAATGAAATTTTGGCATCTCGTCATCCGTTTGTTGTGTAGCCCGCATGAAGCGCAAGCGAAATGCGGGGGGTTGTGTTCTACGGCAGATCCCGGATTCCGCTGCGCTTCATCCGGGCTACTGTGCGTGATGCTGACCTGGGGCTTGGCGGCGAAGTCACCAT
>CAIXMC010000201.1 GCA_903920405.1 uncultured beta proteobacterium | reverse complement strand
TCTTGACAATGCTTCATTTCATAAATCAAAAGAAGTTCAGGAATGGGAGGAAAAAAGTAAACCAAAAAAAGTCACATAAAAATTCTTGCAGCCATATTCTCCAGAACTAAATAGAATTGAAAAATTCTGGCATACAGTAGACTTTATTAGAAACCTATTCTTTGATTTTGCTAACTTGTTGATCTTCCTGCAATCGAGAACAGGTTTCCAATAATGTCTAGTAAAGCACCGCTGGATGGAAGTTAAATGTAGGACATTTACCGAACTTCAAGAATATGTGAGAGATTTATTTAATAATTTCGGATGTATTTTAAATTTTGAATTAAATGCTAAATAACTTTGTTATTCTGACTTAATAAGTTCCGCATTTGGCTCGTCGGATTTGGGCGCACTGCGTCGTTACAAATCGCTTATGTGACATGGCCACACTACGCGATTTGCGCTTGGCATTGCATCTTTAACTCTGACGGCCAAATGCGGAACTTATTGTTGACCATATCCTAAGTCGGGTTGGTTCGAGGTTGACAGGGCTGTTTGTACTTTGGGGTACAAACAGCCTTTTTCTTGAGGATTGTCAAGTTGAAAGTTGAACATGGTGGGTAACAGCCCCAAAGACGCCTACTTGGTGACCGAACAATTGGACAAGCACTTTGATGAAGTGATGGCTGTAGATGATGTTAATCTGTCCATTACTCAGGGGGAGATTTTTGCGCTGTTGGGCAGCTCGGGGTGTGGCAAATCTACCTTGCTACGTATGTTGGCTGGGTTTGAGACGCCATCATCAGGGCGTATTTTGCTCAATGGTCAAAATGTGGCACGGCTGGCACCGTATGAGCGCCCCTTTAATATGATGTTTCAGTCTTACGCACTGTTTCCGCATCTGGACATTTGGGAAAACATCGCCTTTGGCTTGAAACGCGAGGGGCTTCCCAAAGGCGACATTCTGCAGCGTGTGGGTGAGATGCTTGACCTGGTGCAGCTCTCACCTTACGCCAGACGCAAACCGCATCAGTTGTCGGGCGGGCAGCAGCAGCGTGTGGCGTTGGCGCGCAGTCTGGCCAAAAAGCCCAAGGTCTTGTTGCTTGATGAACCCTTGGGCGCACTCGATAAAAAACTGCGTGAACATACCCAGTTTGAATTGGTCAATATCATTGAAAAAGTGGGTGTGACTTGCGTGATGGTGACGCACGATCAGGAAGAGGCCATGACCATGGCCGGGCGCATCGCCGTCATGAGCAGAGGGCGCGTCTTGCAAGTGGGGTCACCTGAAGAGGTATATGACCATCCGGTTAACCGCTTTGTGGCTGATTTCATTGGTAATGTTAATTTGTTTGATGGTCAATTAAGCATTGATTTGCCGGATCGTTGCGTGGTGGATGCGGGCATTGGTGCGATTCATGTGGGTCACGGGGTGAGTGGTGCTGTGAAAATGCCAGTGACCGTAGCCATACGGCCTGAGAAAATTGAAATAAGCAAAGAGCGACCCGTGGCAGACCACAATGTGTTTTCTGGCCGCGTCAAGGAAATTGCCTACTTTGGCTCTTACAACACCTTCATCGTTGTGGCATCGGATGGTTCTCGCGTGAAAATTACCGAGGCCAATACATCGCGTCACGAACTGAGTCACATCACTTGGGAAGATAATATTTTCTTTTGGTGGAACGATAACGTCGGCGTGGTGCTGCGCGACTGAAACTGAAAGGGCATAGGCACTAATGGTTCATTTGAATATTCCCATGCCAGGCAGACGTTTTGTTATTGGTGTGCCTTATGTCTGGCTGCTGGCTTTTTTTATGTTGCCGTTTTTGATTTTGCTCTACATCAGTTTTGTGGATATGGGCAATGACATCTCGCCCTTCAAACCCCTGTGGAATGCCAACACCGGCATGCTCAAACTGAAATATGACAACTACAGTTCCATTTTTCGCCCCAACGATGGCGGGAGGATCTTTCAAACCATCTACATTGAGGCCTACGGGCGATCGATTGGGTATGCGCTTTGTACGGCGGTTCTGTGTTTGTTCATTGGCTATCCGTTTGCGTATTTCATTGCCCGAACTTCTGCCAGCTTTCGCCCTGTCTTGGTGTTGATGGTGATGCTGCCATTTTGGACATCATTTTTGCTGCGGGTATATGCATGGAAGGGCATTTTGGCGGATCAAGGGGTATTCAATCGGATTTTGATGACCTTGGGGCTGACGACCGAACCCCTTCAAATGCTCTACACCAATGTGTCGATGCTGGTGGGTATGACCTATGTTTACCTGCCTTTCATGGTGTTGCCACTTTACGCCAACCTGGTCAAAATGGATTTTCGATTGCTGGAAGCCGCGTATGACTTGGGAGCATCTCCTTTCAAGGCATTCTGGCTGGTGACTGTGCCCTTGTCAAAAGCCGGGATTGTGGCGGGGTTTATGCTGGTGTTTATTCCCTGCGTGGGCGAGTTTGTGATTCCATCGCTCTTGGGTGGGGCCGCAAACATCATGATTGGCCGTGTGGTGTGGGACGAAATGTTCACTAGCAACAACTGGCCACGCGCCTGTGCCCTCGCTGTGGTGATGATTGGGTTGATTGTGGTTCCGTTGGGCATTTACTATCACTTTAGCGATGCGGATGACTTATATCAATAAGGGATGGCAATGAAGTTGGCACAATATGTTGGCAAGGCGTGGATGACATTGACTTTTTTGTTTTTATACATGCCCCTTGTTTTCATGATGGTATTTTCATTCAACAGCACACGTCAAGACGCTGAGTTCACTGGTTTTTCCTGGCGCTGGTATGCCGCGCTGATGCAAGATACCAAAATTGTCGATGGCTTTTGGTTGTCGGTGAAGGTGGCCACTGCCGCCGCTGTAGCATCGGCAGGCATGGCCACGCTGGCCGCTTTTGTGTTGGTGCGCTACCGTCGGTTTATGGGGCGAACCCTGTTTTCAGGGATGGTGAATGCGCCACTGGTCATGCCTGAGGTGGTGATAGGCCTGTCTTTGCTGCTGCTGATGGTGGGGGTGCAAAACGCGCTGGGTTGGCCACAGCGGGGCATGTTGACCATTGTGCTGGGACACACTCTATTGGGTATGGCTTACGGCACCGTGGTGGTTCAATCACGTTTGATGGATATGGACAGAACCCTTGAAGAAGCCGCCATGGACCTGGGGGCAAAGCCCTTTCAAGTATTTTGTTTCATCACCATGCCCCATATTTTTCAGGCCATTTTGGCTGCCTGTCTGCTGGCATTTACCTTGTCATTTGACGATGTGGTGATTGCAGAGTTTCTCTCAGGGCCTGGGGTCAATACATTGCCACAGGTGATTTTTGGGTATGCACGTCGGGGCATCAACCCCACCATTTACGCCGCAGCCACGCTGTTGATTGTGTCGGTCACTCTAGTGGTAACAGCTTATAGCGTATGGGTGTCACGCCAGACCCGTCGGCGTGAGCGAGACATTGCATCAGCTACGCGTGCTGAACGGGTGGCTTGTCAGGGAGATGAAAATTTTTAAAGTTCAAAAAAAGTGGAACCCAATGTCAAGACGGTTTTTTGGTTAGTTTAAGGATATGGTCAACAATAAGGATATGTCAATAATAAGTTCCGCATTGGGCTCGTCGGATTTGGGCGCACTGCGTCGTTACAAATCGCTTATGTGGCTGGGCCACACTGCGCGATTTGCGCCTAGCATTGCATCTTTAACTCTGACGGCCAAATGCGGAACTTATTGTTGACC
Source organism: uncultured beta proteobacterium (assembly GCA_903920405.1). Lineage (GTDB taxonomy): Bacteria > Pseudomonadota > Gammaproteobacteria > Burkholderiales > Burkholderiaceae_C > Rhodoferax. Next base: position 186 of record CAIXMC010000201.1, on the reverse strand, counting down.
ATATCCTAACGATGCAGGAGCAAGAATTTTTTTGATTATGGCGGTTGATAGGGATGCCGTCATCACGATGACCAAACTGGGGTAAAAGGAAATGAATGATTTGCAAGTGGGTTTATTGATGGTGGGTGTTGTGGTGCTGCTGATTTTTGCGGCCTACAGCACGTGGCAGGTGTCTCGACGCTCACC
>CAIXMC010000200.1 GCA_903920405.1 uncultured beta proteobacterium | reverse complement strand
AATTTTGGAGTGGGGTCTGATTCATACAAGATTCCTTAGGATGTGGTCAGTAATAAGTTACCCATTTGGCCGTCAGAGTTAAAGATGCAATGCTAGGCGCAAATCGCGCGGTGTGGCCATGCCACATAAGCGATTTGTAACGACGCAGTGCGCCCAAATCTGACGAGCCAAATGGGGAACTTATTACTGACCACATCCTTAATTACATTAGATACTGGCATTGCGCTCATCAGCGCGGCCGAACTGTTCAAGTTATTTTTGCTCAACCCCTTATGTTAGCGCTGTGTCCACATCACGGCGCTGTAATGCCAGGTAGTCGCTGGTTTGCATCTCATCCAGTCGAGATGCGGTTCGGACAAATTCATGCGCCATCACCCCACCGGTATAAAGCTGATCGACCGGCACTGCCGCAGACAGGATCAATTTGACGCGACGGTCATACAGTACATCGACCAGCCATGTCAAACGCCGCGCCTGGGCTGACATGGCTGCACTCAAGTGGGGAACGTCGCTGAGCAATACGGTGTGGAACTGGGTGGCCAGCTCCAGGTAGTCGTTTTGCGAACGTGGCCCGCCGCACAGGGTTTTGAAATCAAACCAAACCACACCGCCAGCTTTGCGCAAGGCACGAAATTTTCTGGACTCGATATGAAGGATGGGGTCATCATCGGGCACTTCGGCCAGTCTTTCGTAAGCGTTTTGCAGGGCATGGTGTGCGGCCTCGCCCAAGGGGGTGTGATAAAGCTGCAACTGCGCGAGGGTCAGACCTCGGTAATCCGTGCCGTTATCGACATTGAGCACGGTCATTTGTTCGTTCATCAAGGCAATAGCGGGCAGAAAACGATCGCGGTTCAAACCGTGGGCGTACAAATCGTCCGGCTTGAAATTGGAGGTGGTCACCAAGCCCACACCGTTGTCAAACAGGGCATGGAGCAGGCGGTGCAAAATCATGGCGTCGGTGATGTCCGACACATGAAACTCATCGAAGCAAATGAGCCGGTACTTTTTGGCCATGCGCCCTGCCAGCATTTGGAGCGGGTTCACGCTGCCCTTCAAGGCGGCGAGTTCTCGATGCACTTCACGCATGAATTCGTGAAAATGCAGCCGTGTCTTGCGCTTCAAAGGCACGGCAGTGTAAAAACAGTCCATCAAAAAACTTTTGCCCCGACCCACCCCGCCATACAGATAAACCCCACGTGGAATGGGGGGGCGGTTGATGAGTTTTTTGAGGGCGTTGGAACGCTTCCCTTTGAAAGCTGCCCATTCAGAGGCACATTTTTCCAGCACTTGCACGGCTTGCAGTTGCGAAGGGTCTGCGGTGTAGCCGCGTGTTTGTAGCTCGGCTTGGTAAATTTGTTGAACGTTCACGGCTAAACGAGAGATCGGATTTGCACAGGATAAGGTCAATAGTGAGCCGACAGATGCTGACGGTAAGTCATGTCGGGTTACGATTCGTTCACCGAAATACTATTAAAAGTATAGCTACCAACGCTTGATGGATAAGCGTTAGAGGCTGTTTTTATGCCTAACTTTAAAAGTTCAGCGAACGCTTGTCCACTGCCAGGGCTGCCTCTTTGGTGGACTCGCTCAAGGAGGGGTGGGCGTGGCAGATTCGGGCAATGTCTTCGCTGCTGGCGCGAAATTCCATTGCCACCACACATTCGGCAATCAGTTCGCTCGCCATAGGGCCAATGATGTGGACGCCCAGAATTTCATCGCTGACTGCATCAGCCAGCATTTTGACCATTCCGGTGGTGTCGCCCAAAGCACGTGCGCGACCATTGGCCAGGAAAGGAAATGTGCCTGCCCTGTAGGCTACGCCATCGGCCTTGAGTTGCTGCTCGGTGCGTCCCACCCAGGCCATTTCAGGGCTGGTGTAAATGACCCACGGAATGGTGTTGAAGTTCACATGACCCTGCTGGCCTGCAATGCGCTCAGCCACGACCACGCCCTCTTCTTCGGCCTTGTGGGCAAGCATAGGGCCACGCACCACGTCACCCACTGCCCAAACATTGGCCAGGTTGGTGCGGCATTCGTTATCGACCACAATCGCGCCGCGTTCATCCAAAACCAGCCCAACAGCCTGCGGGTTCAGCCCATCTGTGTTGGGTACGCGACCAATGGACACAATGAGTTTGTCCACCTCAAGCGACTGTGCATTGCCTTCAAAATTGGTGTAGGCAATATGAATGCCCTTTGTGCTCGTGGTGACCTGGCCTACTGTGACACCCAGTTCAATGGCAAGTCCCTGCTTGGTAAATACTTTTTGGGCTTCCGCGGCAATTTGCACATCGACTGCGCTTAAAAATGTGGGTAAAGCTTCGAGAATGGTGACTTTAGCGCCCAGTCGCCGCCAGACAGAACCCATTTCCAGACCAATCACGCCAGAGCCAATCAATCCCAGTTTTTTGGGGACAGCCTGCAGCCGCAAAGCGCCATCGTTGGACAAAATGTGTTGTTCATCAAACGGCGCACCCGGCAGCGCACGCGCATTGGAGCCGGTGGCCACAATGATGTGCCGACCTGTCAGGGTTTCATTGTTCTCACCTGTCACCAGGATGTCATAGCCGTCATCGGTGGCTCGAACAAACGATGCCCGTCCGTGAAAGAAACTGATTTTGTTTTTTTTGAACAGGTACAAAATACCGTTGTTGTTTTGTTGGACCACGTCGTCCTTGCGTGCTCCCATTTTGGCCACATCCATCGCCAAACCGTTGACCGTGATGCCGTGGTCGGCAAAATGGTGGCTGGCTTGGTCAAAATGTTCGCTGGACTGCAGAAGTGCCTTGGAGGGGATGCAGCCCACATTGGTGCAAGTGCCACCCGGTGCCGGGCCGCCCTTGCTGTTTTTCCACGCATCAATACAGGCCACAGTTTTGCCCAACTGGGCTGCACGAATAGCGCCCACATAGCCGCCTGGGCCTGCGCCAATCACAATCACATCAAATTTCTTGTTCATCACTATTTCCATTCTTGTCTTAAATATCAAACAGTAAACGTGCGGGGTCTTCCAGCGCTTGCTTGATGGCCACCAATCCCAAAACAGCCTCGCGGCCATCGATGATGCGGTGGTCGTAACTCATGGCAAAGTAGTTCATGGGGCGAACCACAATTTGGCCGTTTTCCACCACGGCACGGTCTTTGGTGGCGTGAATGCCCAAAATGGCACTTTGCGGGGGGTTGATGATGGGGGTGGACATCATCGATCCAAACGTGCCGCCATTGCTGATGGTGAACGTGCCACCGGTAAGGTCTGCCATTTCCAGCTTGCCACTGTTGGCCAAAGCACCCAATTCGGCAATTTTTTTCTCAATGTCGGCAAAGCTCATCTGGTCGGCATTGCGCAAAATAGGGACGACTAGGCCGCGCGGTGAACCTACGGCAACGCCAATATCAAAGTAGCCGTGATAGACAATGTCTGTGCCATCGACCGAGGCATTGAGCACCGGGTATTTTTTCAGGGCATGAACCGCCGCCTTGACAAAAAAGCTCATCAAGCCCAGTTTGATGCCGTGTTCCTTCTCGAAAGCCTCCTGCATGCGTTTGCGCATCTCAAGCATAGGCGCCATGTTCACTTCGTTGAATGTCGTCAAAATGGCGTTGGTCGATTGCGCCTGCAACAGACGCTCAGCCACTCGGGCACGCAGACGGCTCATCGGTACACGCTGCTCTGGCCGTTCGCTGCTGGAAGGTTGGTTTTTTTGAGGTAATAAAGTGGCTGTAACCCTTGCTGGGTCTGCGTTGGTAGCTATTGTTTTAGGAGTAGATAAGACACTCAAAACATCCCCTTTGGTGATGCGGCCACCTTTGCCTGTGCCTGTCATGGCGTTCGCGTCGATGTGATGGTCTGCCATCAGCTTGGCTGCAGCGGGCATGGCAACCTTGGTATGAACGTCTGACGAAATGAGCGCAGGCGCAGCTTGGGTGTCAATGCGGGCAATGACCTGATCGCCCACCACAGTGCCCCCATTTGCCACCACAATGTCAACCAGAACACCTGCCGCAGGTGAAGGCACTTCCATCGTCACCTTGTCGGTTTCAACGTCAATCAAAATTTCATCGACGGCAACGGCATCGCCTATTTTCTTTTTCCATTGCAGCAAGATGGCGTCGGCCACGGATTCAGACAGTTGTGGCACTTTGACTTCCAGGAGTGACATGAGATTTCTTTCAAAAAAAACATTAAAAAATAGTTGGGATGTCTATCACCACCCCTCAAAACAGGGTTTTATTTGGTCAGTACAAAATTCGTAAACAGACCAAACGCGCCTTCGACCAGCGCTTTTTGCTGTTCCTGGTACAGGTGCGAATAGCCCGCAGCCGGCGAAGCTGAAGGCAATCGACCTGAATAGCCCAGCTTTTGCCCTGTCTGCATGTGTTCAATGATGGGGGGATGCACAAAAAACCATGCCCCCTGATTTTGTGGCTCATCTTGTGTCCAGATAATTTCAGTGGCTTGGCAGTAGTGTTGAAGCGCTTTGGCAAAAGCCTGGTGCGGAAAAGGGTAGAGTTGCTCCAGACGAAGAATGGCCACATCGTTGGCCCCAAGAGTTTCACGCTTTTTGGCCAGGTCGTAATACACCTTGCCCGAGCACACCAAAATCCTTTTCACCCTCTCTGTTGGACGTGTGTCAGGAATCAATGTCTGAAAACTGCCCTGGGTGAAATCAGACAGATGAGATGCTGCATCCTTGTGGCGCAGCAGAGACTTGGGCGTAAAAATAACCAGTGGCTTGCGCACATCACGCACCATCTGGCGTCGCAGCAGATGAAAAATCTGACTGGCCGTGGTGGGCTGTACCAGTTGCATATTGGTGTTGGCGGCCAGTTGCATAAAGCGTTCAATACGCGCTGATGAATGCTCTGGGCCTTGGCCTTCATGACCGTGGGGCAGCATCAGGGTCAAGCCATTGAGACGCCCCCATTTGACCTCGCCTGACGCAATGAATTGGTCAATCACCACTTGCGCACCATTGGCAAAGTCACCAAACTGGGCTTCCCAAATGACCAGTGTGTTGGGGGCGCTTGATGCGTAGCCATATTCAAAACCCAGCACAGCCTCTTCAGACAGGATGGAATCAATCACCACAAAAGGGGCCTGGTTGTCAGCCACATGTTGCAGGGGGATATAAGTGCCCTCGTCCCATTTTTCACGGTTTTGATCATGAATGACGGCGTGACGGTGCGAGAACGTACCGCGCCCGCTGTCTTCGCCTGATAAACGTACGCCATAACCGTCTGCCACCAGCGAGGCAAACGCCATGTGTTCGCCCATGCCCCAATCGACAGGAATATCGCCCCGCCCCATGGCAGCACGGTCGTCATAGACTTTCTTGACCAGGGGATGCAGGGTCACATCAGACGGTAGTGTCGTCATTTTTTCGGCCAGGAGCTTCCATTGCGACAAGGGCAAAGCGGTAATGCCATCGTCAGTCCACGGCTTGCCAATGAAGGGAGTCCAATCGACCAGGTGTTGATTTTTAGGGTTGATCAAATCCTGGGGGGTGGTGTGCCGGCCAACGTCCATGGCGCGACGGTAAGCCTTGAACATATCGTCACCCAAATCATCCCCCAGCCCCTGAGCTGCGAGTTGGTCAGCGTAGAGCTTGCGCGTGCCGGGGTGCTGGCTGATTTTTTTGTACATCAGCGGCTGTGTGAGCGAAGGGGTATCTTGCTCGTTGTGGCCCAGTTTGCGAAAACAAACGATGTCCAGCACCACGTCTTTGTGAAACGTCATGCGATAGTCCAGCGCCCACTGCATGGCCATGACCACGGACTCAGGGTCATCACCATTAACGTGCATGACCGGCGCTTCAACACCTTTGACAATGTCGGTGCAATACAGCGTGGATCGTATGTCACGCGGGTCAGAGGTGGTAAAACCAATCTGGTTGTTGATGATGATGTGTACCGTGCCAGCAGTGGTGTAACCCCGCGTATGCGCCAGTGCCAGGGTTTCCTGATTGACACCCTGACCGGCAAATGCGGCATCACCATGCACCAGAACCGGCAGCACCTGCCTGCCCGTGGGGTCAGAGCGGCGATCCATGCGCGCACGAACCGATCCTTCCACCACAGGGTTCACAATCTCAAGATGAGACGGGTTAAACGCCAGGCTTAAATGCACAGGGCCACCCGCAGTCATCACATCGGAACTAAAACCCTGGTGGTATTTCACATCGCCTGCGGGCAGGTACTCAGGAGCGGTATGGTCAAATTCTGCGAATAAATCCCTGGGCATTTTTCCCAAGGTATTGACCAGCACATTCAAACGCCCCCGATGCGCCATGCCAATCACGACTTCCTGAACCCCTTTTATGCCGGCTTGCTGAATCAACTCGTCCATGGCCGCGATAAAACTCTCGCCACCTTCCAATGAAAAACGCTTTTGCCCCACATATTTGGTGTGAAGAAAACGCTCCAAGCCCTCGGCAGCCGTCAGGCGATCAAGAATATGCTTCTTTTTGGCCTCATCAAAATGGGGCTTGCTGCGAACCGTCTCCAATTTTTCTTGCCACCAGCGTTTTTGCGCCTGGTTGGTCAAATACATGTACTCTGCACCCAAGGTGCCGCAATACGTTTCGCGCAAATCATGAAGCAGTTCGCGCAACGACAGGGTGTTTTGACCAAAAAATGTGTTGCTGACATCAAACTCGGTCTCCAGGTCGGCATCAGCCAGGCCATAAAACGACGGTTCAAGTTCAGGGATGGCAGGGCGCTCGGCACGTTTGAGGGGATCAAGATCAGCCCACCGAACCCCCACGTTACGGTGAGCGGCAATCAACTGCTGAACGGCGGTGCGTTTGTGTCCAAGTTCAACATCCACCCGGGCTGCCTTGGTGTTCGTGTTGCTGCGCCCCACTTGGGTACGCTGCACAAAAGCATCCAACACCTTTTGATGGGAAACATCTTTGGCGGCACTGCCATCAACTGCAGGTGTGTGTTGCAAGGCATCAAACCAGTGACACCAGGTGTCTGGCACACTGCCTCGGTCATCCAGATAACGGTCATACATCTCTTCAACATACGCAGCATTGCCACCGTAAAGGTAGGTGTTTGCCAGATAAGCAGGATAAACCGTGGGGGTCTCATTCATGTTGCTGACTTTCATTTGTCCGGAGGATATGGTCAACAATAATTATTGACCATATCCTGAATAGCACCCTTCGACTGGTTGTCATAACATTCTGCTTAAATCGTCTTTTTGCGACAAATTGAGTGGAGTGAAGTCGGAAAGGTATGGCATCAGACGTGATTATCATTGAGTTTTTCTTTGCGGCCTGAGTATTGATTATTTACCAATTGAAAGTCCCTTACCGTGATATCCGAACCCGAATTTAACCAATTGCACTCCCAAGGTTTTAACCGCATCCCCATCACCTTGCAAGCCCTTGCAGACCTGGAAACCCCGCTTTCGCTCTACCTCAAACTTACCCACAACGTCGCTAACAGTTTTTTGCTCGAATCCGTGGTGGGTGGTGAGCGTTTTGGGCGCTACAGTTTTATTGGCCTACCGGCTCACACCCTGCTGCGTACCAGCGGTTTTGGCGCACAGACTCACACCGAAGTGGTGGTTGATGGTGTGATCCAAGAAACCAGCACAGACAATCCCCTGGACTTTATCGCGCATTACCAAAAGCGTTTCAAAGTTGCCTTGCAGCCCAACATGCCACGCTTTTGCGGTGGCCTGGCAGGTTATTTTGGCTATGACACGGTGCGCTACATTGAGAAAAAGCTGCAATTCAGTTGCCCGCCCGATGATCTTCACTGCCCTGATATTCTGTTATTGCAATGTGAAGAACTGGCCATCATTGACAACCTGTCTGGCAAACTGCACCTAATGGTCTATGCTGACCCCAATACGCCAGAGGCTTATATCAAGGCAACCCAGCGGCTCTTGCAACTCAAAGCCTTGTTGCAAGAACCTGTTCAGGCGCAAGATATATTGCCAGGCACTAGTTGGGCAGCAGTGCGTGAATTTGCCAAAGCCGACTATATTGCTGCCGTAGAACGTGCCAAAACCTTGATTATTGACGGTGACTTCATGCAGGTGCAAATAGGCCAGCGTATCAAAAAACCCTACACCCAGTCGCCTTTGAGTTTGTACCGTGCGCTGCGCTCCCTCAACCCCAGTCCCTACATGTATTACTACAACTTTAGCGCTGCATTGGCAGGGTGTACTGACTTTTATGTGGTGGGGGCAAGCCCTGAAATTCTGGTGCGTCAGGAGCAAGCAGAGGATCGATCCCGTCAGAAAATCACCATCCGCCCGTTGGCAGGCACTCGTCCACGAGGTGCCACCCCCGAGCAGGACAGGTTAGCAGAAGTAGAACTTTTGAACGACCCCAAAGAGCGTGCAGAACATGTGATGCTGATTGATTTGGCGCGCAACGACATTGGCCGAATTGCGAAAATTGGCAGCGTCAAAGTGACCGATGCCTTTTGCGTCGAACGCTACAGTCATGTGATGCACATTGTCAGTAACGTAGAGGGTGTTTTGCAAAATGGCATGAACAGCATGGATGTCCTCAAAGCTACTTTTCCGGCAGGCACACTCACAGGGGCACCCAAGGTCCATGCCATGGAGCTGATTGACCAATTAGAGCCTGTCAAGCGCGGCATCTACGGTGGAGCTTGTGGCTACCTGAGCTATGCGGGTGACATGGATGTTGCCATTGCCATTCGTACCGGCATCATCAAAGACAAAATGCTTTATGTACAAGCGGCAGCAGGCATTGTGGCGGACAGTGTCCCCGAAACTGAATGGCGAGAAACCGAAGCCAAGGCACGCGCACTGCTGAGGGCTGCAGAACTGGTGGAAGAAGGACTGACTTAACCGCAATACCAATGGAGCACGGTGTGCAGCTCACCCGTTGCATGAAAATTAGTGCAGAATTGCGCCTGACCGGTTTGTGTGACCGTGAGTTGCTCAATCTGGTCAAATTGGACATTTACATGACAAATAGAAAGTTGAGGTCAGAGATGAGTTACTTTGGATGGGCGCCTTATGTGCCCGTGGCACAGCGGCGTATGAAAGCACAGCAGATGGCTGCCAAGGCCACAAAAGCAGGGGCGAGTCTGTCACCCATTGCATCTTTTCGTGGTGCCATTGCCAAAACTTTCTGGGGCAAAGCCTGGTGCAATAACCTGGAAGCCTACAGCGACTATGCCAACCGCATTCCCAGAGGCCGCACCTATGTGCGTAACGGCTCGGTCATTGACTTGAAGGTATCAGAGGGTGAAATTCAGGCGCAAGTGATGGGGTCTGAGTTGTACAAAGTCAATGTCCACGTCACGCAAGTGCCCCCAAATCAATGGTCTGCCATTGGCAAAGACTGCTCGGGGTCGATTGATTCTTTGGTGGAATTGTTGCAGGGCAAACTTTCTTCTGCCGTCATGCAACGCATCTGTGCGCCCCAAACGGGCTTGTTTCCTTCTCCCAAAGAAATTAGTTTCAGTTGCAGTTGCCCTGATTCTGCGTCGATGTGCAAGCACATCGCAGCCGTGCTTTATGGGGTGGGCACTCGCCTGGATCAACAGCCAGAATTGCTTTTCAAACTGCGCCGTGTGGATGCCAAAGACCTGGTTCATCAGGCAGGTGCTGGGTTGCCAAGTTCTGCCACCGGTGTGGTGTCTGGCAAAGTGCTCGATGATGCAGTGCTGTCTGACGTGTTTGGTATAGAGATGGACAATGATGCCCCGCCTCAAAAGCCTGTTGCCAAAAAGAAGGCCGCCCCTGCGAAAAAGGTAGTGGCTGCAAAAACAACCGCAGCCACCAAAGGTGTCAAAAAATCGACAGCCGTTAAAGCCACCACCAAAACACCCTCGGCAAGTGCGCCAACTGCAAAGACTGCAAAGACTGCAAAGACAGTCAAGGCAAAAACCGTTAAAGTTAAAAACGATCATGGGTAAAGTTTCACTGCATTCTGGCTTGACGCTGGTTGAAATTGAAACCACGGCTGTGGCCCATTGTGCAGCGTGTGAACTGAAAAATCTTACATGCCTTTTATGCCTCTAACGCTTGTCCCATCTGCATTGATAGCTATTTATTTAATAGCATATTGATCCTATTCATTTCAACCCTGATCATGCTTTATCCCCAACATTTTGATGTGATTGTTGTCGGCGGCGGCCATGCTGGCACTGAAGCCGCCTTGGCTGCTGCCCGCATGGGCTGCACAACTCTGTTTCTGACACACTGCATTGAGACACTGGGGCAAATGAGCTGCAATCCCTCGATTGGCGGCATTGGCAAGGGGCATTTGGTCAAGGAGGTCGATGCCATGGGCGGTGCCATGGCGGCTGCCACGGACGAGAGCGGCATTCAGTTTCGTATTTTGAATTCCAGCAAAGGCCACGCTGTTCGTGCCACGCGTGCCCAGGCTGACCGCATTTTGTATAAAGCTGCCATACGTCATCGTCTTGAAAATCAACCCCATCTGTGGTTGTTTCAGCAAGCTGTGGATGACCTGATGATGCAGGGTGACCGCGTGGCGGGTGTTGTCACGCAGATGGGCATTCAATTTCAATCTTCTACGGTGGTGCTGACATGTGGGACTTT
>CAIXMC010000199.1 GCA_903920405.1 uncultured beta proteobacterium | reverse complement strand
GGCGACCACATGCGCCTCATCGTCCGTCCGTCCGGCACGTTGCAGTTCCAGGTAAAAACGCTGCGGAAAAACACGACTCAGCGTTAATGCGGCATCCTGCGCCCTCGCCTCGTCCCCTTGAATAAGCGCCTGCCCCACCGGCCCGGCCTGCGCACCAGACAAGGCGATCAGCCCGCCGTTGAGTTCTTGCCACCAGCTTAAAGACAGGGCTGCTTGCGTTTTGCTGGCACTGCGCGTCCAGGCGCGCGCCAGCAACTCGGACAAATTCAAATAACCCTGATGGTCAAGAACAAGCAGCAGCAATCGTGACAAGGTATCGCTGTCTTGACTCAACCCGGCCAGCCAGACTTCAGCGCCCAAAATGGGTTTGACACCGCATTTTCGCCCTTCCTTGTAAAACTTGATGGCCCCAAACAGGTTGCTTAAATCAGTGATGGCCAGCGCAGGTTGATGGCTTGCTGCAGCCAAAGCCAGCACTTCATCAATGCGCGTGGTGCCATCAATGACAGAAAATTCAGTATGAAGACGCAGGTGAATAAACATGGTGGGGGGTATGGTTAGGATATGGTCAACAATAAGTTCCGCATTTGGCCGTCAGAGTTAACGACGCAGTGCGCCCAAATCTGATGAGCCAAATGCGGAACTTATTATTGACCATATCCTTATCACCCATCGCGGCCGGCCAAGTGCAGCGCGCAGGGTGTGGGGCGAATTGTAAAAATGAGGACACCCATACCCATCACCATGGGTTGCGGGTGCGTTTCAAATGTGGGCTGCACCGACACCAAACAAGACTCACCTCTGGGAGCGCGGGCATCTTGCCCGCATTGGTTTGGCTGTGCCAAAAGCGGGCAAGATGCCCGTGCTCACAGGAATGACGCTATGATTTTTTACGGTATTTCACATCAAGAAATCGGCCTCTAACGCACGTCCCACTTGCGTAGTGCGCTATGATTTTTACAAATTAGGTCAGACATGGTATTCGCCACATCACTTTGAATCGCACCCCTTTCAGGGTACTTTCATCATTTAGAGTGGACTGGATGCCATGACAGTTATATGAGTAGTTACATTTCCTGAAAACCCCCACAAGAAAAGCGGTGCAACCCATACTGGCTTCACCGCTTTTTTCCTGGATACCGATCACATCAAACTGTCGTCTGTTGTCTGGTGTGCTGGCGTTGGGGTGGCGATCTCTTCAAAAGGCAAAGTTGCAGTGCGCAGATCACGTTTGGTTTCTACCAATACCAGTGGGCGATCATCTTGCGCTAAAGCTGGTGTTCTGTCTCTTGGAACATGCACAGGCTTTGGCTCTGTAGCTATTGCCGCTTGCGCTGCTGCCACCTTTTCTGCATCAGATCGCACCCAAATCAGACCCGATGGCTTCACTACCTGTGCCAATGCTTCAAGCGGCAAGTCGTAGGGCTGTACTGTGGGCATGGCGGCAGCCGTCACAGACGGCAAGGGAGCGACTGGAACGGTCACGTTGATCACAGTGTTGTCAGGCGGCGCAGCAGGCGAAATGAAATAAGACTTGCGTGGAGAATCTTCTTCGTTCGCACTTGACGGGCTTGCAGTCTGGACTATGGTGAGCACATCAGCGATGACCGCACTGTCAGAGCTACTGCGTTCAACACGTTCACCGCGTGGTTTGCGTTCGCGCCCATACTGATCGCGCGAACGCTTGGCTTTGGGGGCTGATTGTTCGGTCGTATTGTCATCCGTCACGGCCGTGGCATTGACTGAAATGGGATCAGCGATAAGAGGAGACTCGGTCTCTGTGCGCGACCCACGAGAGGGGCGACGCTGGCCGCGTGGGTTGCGCTGTGTTTCAGCGGTCTGGTCTGATGCGATGGTTTCGTTGCGCATGGGTGCAGCACTGGTATTGCCTGAGCCGTCTGTTCGATCAGATGCACCGCGTTCAGGACGTTCGCCACGATCGGGACGGTTATTGCGATCTGTCCGAGGTGAACGAGATTCTGTCCGTCCCTCTGCACTGTTTTCGTTGCGTGTGTCCCGCCCTGGTGTGCGCTCGCCTCGACGGCTACCGTCACGGGCAGGACGTGCTTCACGTGGGGGACGTGTTGCTGTCGCCTGCGATGATGCAGGTGTTGGCGTGGCTTCGGTGCTCATGGGTGCTGCACCAAACAGGTTTTTGATCCAGCCCAAAAAACCTTTTTCAACAACCACAGGCGCGGTTGCAGGCACTGTACTAACAGTCTGTCTGGCTTTGGGTGTTCTGGGCGCAGCACCGCTTGGCTGTTGTACGGTTTTAGGTAGTGCCGGCGAAGTCTGTGGAGCTGGTGCATCCGGTAGCACACCCTTGATCAATGGGACTTGCTTGTTGGTAGGCTCTTGTGAGCGTCTTGTCACAGTGATGGATTCTTCGGGTTCATCGGCCAGTTTGTAGCTGGCTTCAATGTTGTCCAGACGTGGGTCATCGTGTTTCAAACGTTCCAGACGATAGTTGGGTGTTTCGAGCGATTTATTGGGCACCATGAGCACATTGATGCGCTGCTTGAGTTCAATTTTGGCAATTTCGGTTCGTTTTTCATTCAACAAAAACGAAGCGACCTCAACGGGAACCTGGCACAAAATAGAAGCTGTATTGTCTTTGTGTGACTCTTCTTGAATGATGCGCAAAATTTGCAAAGCGCTCGATTCGGTGTCTCGAACATGACCCGATCCACCACATCGCGGACACGGAATGGAGGCACCTTCACTGAGGGCTGGGCGCAAACGCTGGCGGCTCATTTCCATCAGACCAAACCGGCTGATGGTGCCAAACTGCACCCTGGCACGGTCCTGGCGCAAAGCATCACGCAGTCGCGTTTCAACCTCACGGCGGTTACGGCTTTCTTCCATGTCAATGAAGTCAATCACAATCAACCCACCTAAGTCGCGCAGGCGCGCCTGGCGTGCCACTTCTTCAGCAGCTTCCAAATTGGTGCGCGTGGCGGTTTCTTCAATATCGCTGCCTTTGATGGCACGCGCCGAGTTCACATCGACAGACACCAGCGCTTCGGTGTGGTCAATCACAATAGCCCCGCCACCAGGCAAGGTGACTGTGCGGGCGTAAGCGGTTTCAATTTGATGTTCAATTTGAAAACGGCTAAACAGCGGTGCATCATCCCGGTAGCGTTTGACACAGGCGGTGTGCTCCGGCATAACGTGTGCCATAAACTGGCGAGCTTGTTCATACACATCATCGGTATCAATCAGGATGTCGCCAATGTCCGTGCTGAAATAATCTCGTATGGCACGAATGACCAGGCTGGATTCCTGATAAATCAGGAAAGCACCCTTGGCACCCTGGGCTGCACTATCAATGGCTGCCCATAGCTTGAGCAGGTAGTTCAAGTCCCATTGAAGCTCTGGTGCATTGCGGCCAATGCCGGCAGTGCGTGCAATGATGCTCATGCCGCTGGGATACTCTAATTGATCAAGTGCTTCTTTTAGATCAGCGCGGTCTTCACCTTCAATGCGTCGTGAAACACCGCCGCCGCGTGGGTTATTGGGCATGAGCACCACATAACGACCCGCGAGTGACACAAAGGTGGTCAGTGCTGCGCCTTTGTTACCGCGCTCTTCTTTATCTACCTGCACCAATAGTTCCTGACCTTCTTTGATGACATCTTGAATACGCGCCTGGCTCACAGAAATACCCTGCTGAAAATATTGTTTCGAGATTTCCTTGAACGGCAGAAAGCCGTGACGGTCTTCACCGTAATCTACAAAACAAGCCTCCAGCGAAGGCTCGATCCGCGTCACCACCGCCTTGTAAATGTTACCTTTGCGCTGTTCTCGCCCTTCAATTTCAATTTCATAGTCGAGCAATTTTTGCCCATCGACCACAGCCAGGCGACGTTCTTCAGCCTGTGTGGCGTTAATCAGCATCCGTTTCATAGGTAGCATCCTTCAATAAATAACAACAAACCGCTCTAAGGATAGTGTCCACAATAAGTTCCGCTTTTGGTTCGTCAGATTTGGGCGCACTGCATGATTTGCGAATGGCATTGCATCCCAACTCTGACGGCCAAATGCAAAAGTTATTGCTGACCCTATCCTCAATGAGCTATGGGTACACCAACGAATGCTTTGAAACGAGGAGGAAACAGCAAAACGCCAACTCACACCATGAGTTTGGGGAGAGGCGCGTGGAGGTAAGCGACAGGGTTTGCGGATGAATTTGCTATTGATAAAACAGCTATAGATGCCCGCAGGACGGGCGTGATGGACCGATGTCTGCCAAAACACAGCACGTTTGCGCACTGCAGCTTGTAGCACAAGGGTCATCAACACAAACATTAACTTCGCTTTATTCCATTCAAAGCACACTGTGCTATGAATTTTGGGTATTGTCCGAATCAGGATTTCAAGGCATCGTCTTGACCATTCCACTTGCCCATGATGATTGACACCAGGTTGGCGCTGGGGCAACTATTTTTGGACGTGATGTCAGGCGGTACCGACTTTTTTTGGTGATGCAACAGGCTTATGAATTAAACTTCACAAGAGTTAGTCATTGACATTCATTTAAATCAACAACTTATATCACGCATCACCAGTGAAACCCATTATAGGGCGCAAAATTGCCCCAACTGCCCCTTCGGTGACAACCGTTTGCATTGATGACAATAGCGCGGGCCAGCGCGTCGATAATTTTTTGATGCGTCACTTCAAGGGCGTTCCCAAAACCCACATTTACCGAATGATTCGCAGCGGCGAGGTTCGTATCAACAAAGGCCGCATTGCTGCCGACACCCGTCTTGTACAAGGCGACCTGCTGCGCTTACCGCCGGTGCGTGTGCCTGAACAAGCGGTCACACACAAAACGATGCGCCATGTGCCAGCGCGTGATTTTGTCGTTGTGTTTGAAGATGATTGCCTGCTGGTCATTGACAAGCCCGCAACTGTGGCCGTGCATGGCGGCTCTGGGGTAAGTTTTGGTGTTATTGAACAATTGCGCATGGCACGCCCAACGGCCAAGTTTTTGGAACTGGTGCATCGGCTGGATCGCGACACCAGTGGTTTGCTGCTCATCGCCAAAAAACGAAGTGCGTTGACCCATCTGCAACATCAGTTTCGTGAGCGTCAGACCCACAAGACCTACCTGGTTATGGTAGCCGGCCAATGGCCAGCCAAACTCAAGGTGCTGGATAAACCACTGCACAAGTATGTGCTGGGCGAAAACGAGGCTCAGACCGGCGAGCGCCGCGTTCGGGTGGTAGCACGTGACGACCCCAACGGCATGGCATCGGTCACGCTTGTCAAAGTAAGAGCATCTTCCAAAGACGTTTCATTGCTCGAAGTCACCCTTAAAACAGGTCGCACACACCAGATTCGTGTCCATCTGGCCAGCGAGGGCTATCCCATTCTTGGCGATGATAAATATGGCAACTTTGAACTGAATAAGACCCTGGCACACGCCAACACCAGCCTCAAACGCATGTTTTTGCACGCCTGGCAGTTACAGTTCAATCACCCCACCAGCGGTGAAAGACTGGTGCTGATGGCAGACTTGCCGCCTGAGTTAATCCATTTTTCTCAACATTACCTGACCTATGCCGACTGTCAAAGTTTGCGCTGTGCAAGTTCGAGTACATCCGCTTTACCCGATAACACCAGAACGTCGCCTTCTTGCAGCGCCAGATCGTCCGACAATGCCACCACTTGACCGGTTTTGCGTCGCAGGCTCACCAGTTGAACGCCAAGCGACGCAAACCCCATGTCACCCACACTGCGACCCAGACACCTGGCACCCAAAGCCAAACGAGTAGAGCAAAGACGCTCTTGTTGGAGTTCATCGGCTGATCCGTCGTCTGCACCACGAAAAAAACCGCGTAGCAAGGTGTAACGCGCATCACGCTGCTCTTGCACCATCCGAATCACGCGCCGCATGGGAACGCCCACCAGCGCCAACGCGTGGCTGGCCAACATCAAAGAGCCTTCAATGGCTTCAGGCACAACTTCGGTCGCCCCTGCACGCTGGAGCAGTTCCAGGTCATGGTCGTCCTGGGTTCGCACCACCACCGGTACGTGGGGCGCATGTGCCTGAATGTGTGCCAATACCTTGATGGCACTCGAAGTATTGAGGTAAGTAATGACCACCGTACTGGCACGCGCCAATCCTGCAGCCATCAAGGCTTGCAGGCGTGCGGCATCGCCAAACACTACGGAATCTCCGGCTGCTGCAGCTTGACGCACGCGGTCGGGGTCAAGATCAAGCGCCATGTACGCAATGTGTTCCTTATCCAGCATACGCGCCAAATTTTGACCACAGCGCCCATAACCACAGATGATCACATGCTTGTTGATTTTGATGGACTTGCGCGCAATGCTGGTCATCTGAACCGATTCCATCAGCCACTCGCTTGACACCAGTTT
>CAIXMC010000198.1 GCA_903920405.1 uncultured beta proteobacterium | reverse complement strand
TGTAATGAAGGGGGATTGGATGCATTGTCACTCTTAACGGTACTAGCTCACCGTTGTGTTCTCATGATGTTCAGGTGATCAGGATTGACTAGTCTGGAGTGGGAATATGTGGGACATCCCTTAGACCATGAAAAACAATACTTTTGAAGTAAAACTAGAAAATCTGAAAAAGAACGTAGCTGCACGTGAAAGCACGAGAGTTGTAAAACTGCCATTCTGGGCAGAGATAAAGCGTGGTACTCCAAACAGTTTTTTACGTTCAGCTCTGTTTTCAGCTATTCAAAGCAAAGACCGTGTTTTAGTCAAGGACGCAATAATCTTTAGCCAGCAAGGGATTAAAGTTACTTTTACCGGTGAGCAATTAAATCAAGAGGACTTAACACTATGGGAGGCGTTAGTTCACTTTTACAAAGATAATCCTCTTGGCAATGAGGTTGAGTTCACTTCGTACAAGCTCTTGAAATTACAAGACTTAGGTACTGGCGGTATCGACCAGCAACGATTATATGCTGGGATAAAGCGACTAGCCGCATGTTTAGTAGAAATAACGCATGATGGTAGAAAATTCTTTGACTCTTTGGTTAAGTCTGGTCGGCTGGACGAAGCCTCAACGGTTTACAGACTGGAACTAAGCACAAAACTGATCCAACTTTTTGGCGATGACCAATGGACAGCGGTTGACTGGCAACAACGACTTGAACTCAGATGTAAGCCGTTAGCTCAATTTCTTCATGCGTACTACAGCAGCCATAAAACGCCGTACCCTGTGTCAATTGAATTTTTGCAGCAACTGACTGGCAGTAGGAATGCCCAAACCGCCAGCTTCAAGCGTCAAGTTTGCACAGCACTTGATGTTCTTGTTGCCATTGGGTTCCTTCAAGACTACAGTGTAGTTGATGGTTCGGTGAGTGTCCGACGCATCACAATTTTGCTCAAACAGTAGTTATCCACAGGCAAGGTGAAAACTATAGTGTTTCGATGCACACAACTATAGTGTTTCGATGCACACAACTATAGTGTTTCGATGCACAATTCTTTCTGTGACTAAGTGTCTTTTTATGTTGCAAAACAAACACTTGCAAGACAGCAAAAAAAGGTGCTAATCTTCTCAAATCTTTTTTAATCAATACCCGTGCGCGTGATTCGCGCGTGAGCTTCGCGTGCGACGGAGCAAATAAATTGGGATGTACGCAAGTTGAACAATAAATCCGCATGTTGCCTATGAAATTTCCGCATGTAATACATCCTTGGAAGTTTTGGAGCAAAAGTTCACTCGGTTTGAGCACGAACTCTCGGTTCGTGCATATTTTTTTCAGTTCGCACGATTAGCCGACAAAACGGCCAAAAATTGCAGGATTTCGTTCGTTATGAGATGTTTGATGTGTCAGCCAAATTTATGATTTCTCACAAAGTGGGGAATTTTCCCAATAGTGGTCACTTTCCCGACGAAAAGTGGGAAATAAATCATTTAACTGGCAAAAAAAATGAGCGAACCGTGAGGAATCACTTGCCACTCATCGCAATTTAGACAGCGGTGCCACTACCTTCTTGTGTAAAGTTTAGTGCATAGAGTGTCAACCTAAACAAGTGAACATGGCAGCTATCCACTGAACCGTCTGCGGGGGTGCCAGCGCCAATTGCGCAATTCGGTTCTCTTGGCTGACAAAGAGGTTGTCAGCTTCCAAAAAAACGTATCGGTCGTCATCCAACCCATCACCCGAATTAATAGCCAGTAACAGGAAGTTTTCTAGCAACCACTCCCCAAAGCCCTTTGGCCAACGACCCGCCATAACTTCACGCCGTGTTTCGTGGAACACACCACTCCAGTCCAGGTGCTGGTCGCGCGCCAGGGTGGCTTGCTCGGCTTGCGCCAAGGCAAAGTGCACAGCCATGGAAAACAGCGCACCTTCGAAGTCAGGCACCGGCACCATGGAGCCCAGCACCACACGGGCCTTGAAACAAAACGCCAACGCCGTCATGCCAATCGGCTCGCCCTGACCATCCTGCACCCGGCCCAGCACGCAGCAGGACATGGCAATGTGCTTGGCCTCCTGAATTTTGTGCAAGTCCATACCAGTGAAATAGCGGTGCCCAGGGTTCTTTGTGCCATTGCTGGCATCTGTGCCGACTACCATCCCGGCCAAGGCCAAGTTACCCTCTGGCGCATGGCCATGGCCTATGCACACCAGTGCCTGCACCGGAGCAGCGCGCTGGTCAGTCAGTGGCCAGTGTGGGTCTACAGGATTCAGCGGCTGCATAGCCAGGGTAGCATCATTCCCAGCGTGGCTCCAAATCTGTTGCAGTGCACGGACTTCGGCATTCACCCAGATCAACTTGGCCGGCGTATTGGCCGCATCAAAAGCCAGACTCGCCCAATGGGTGGGTGCAGGTGTATCAACCGGTTCGCCCATCACGCGCCACCAACTTGCGATAGTAGGAAACTGCCGCACCCGCAGGTTTTGCACGGCTTTGTCCAGGCTTGCCGCCCACGGGGCCAAGTGCAGGTCACCACCGGGCACTATGTGCACTTCGTCCACGCCCTGGCTGCGCAGTTCGGCCAGCAGCGGGCGCAGCACATTGGGGGCAGTGAGCCACTGCGTTTGCAAAGCCGCGAGAGCCGCCTCATCCAAAACTCTTGCCGTTGCATCCATGGCTTGTTGTTCATTCACATTGCCCACGTCGCCGCGCACAGCGCCGTAGCGCTGTTTGCCACTGGTAGCTGCCTGGATCAAGGTTTCGGCAATGTCGCGTAGCGCTGACTCGCCTGTTGGCAACGTCATGCGGTGCAATTGAGCCTGGTAGCTCAGATGCCCCGGCTCGCCATCGCCAGCGCGCACGCACACAACGGCCATGGATTGTTCATCCACAGGAATGAATAGCAGCAAGGCGGTTTTCTGCGCGCTGGCGACATGCAATGCATCTCTGCCTTCAAGGTGGTGGAGTCTATCGCCTAGGGTTGCGATGTCCAAATGCCGTGTAGCGGGCAAACGGCCTTGGGTTTGCAGGCGGTACTCCAATGGCAGCAATTCATCTCCCCATACGCGTTCGCGCTCAAGTAAACGTGACTGCATGGTTTGTGTGGTGTAGTCAGTCGCCTGCGGGCTCCCTTGCTGCGGGCCCGAGTAAAAGCCCATTGAAACTGGTAGCGCGGCAGATCCCTCTGTATCGGCGCGGTATCGTCCTTGAATTTCTCGATCCAACTGTTCCACCCGCGTGTACAGGGCATCCAACTGCGCCAATTCAGGGTCGGTCAGACTTCCTGCCGATAGGGCTTGACGTTGCGCGCGCAAACCCTGCGTGCGCAAATGCCAGTTGGCCACTGCGGCGGCCTGACCTGTTTCCAGCAAGATGTTCAATATGCCGAACAAGAGGGGGCGAACATTGTCGTCGTACATGCTGTGGAGGTACTTTGGGCGACCACGAGCCAGTAACCCGGCTGCTTGCGTCAACCAACCGGCGCAAACGGATTGAATTGCATCGGGCAAAGCCGGTATTGGCAAGGTGTCGCGTGACTGCCAGTAGCGTTCGACAATGACCCAAATGATTTGCAATGCCAAAAGACAATCCTCGTCAACGGTAAATTGAGGCAAATCACTGATGCGCTTTAGCGTGTTCTCCAACTCCGTGCCCATCGATTCCCAGTCCGTGTCTGGCCGGCTTCTCTCGTTGCCAGTTACTGCCACCCAATCTGAAGTTAATATTTGCGCTACGCGGCTTAGCCAACCAGAGCCGAATCTTCTATTTCGCACCGTCTTCAATGCGCGGTTTAACACCATATCAGCCAATTTGTCGACAAGCTTAATCAGTGACCATGCGTGCTGACTTTGGCCATCGGCAACTAATCCATGGAAAATAACGATGGCCGCGTTGAACATTGACATCGCCTCGCTCAGTTGCCCTGCGTTGGACAATGCATGGCCCAGGTTCATGCGCGTATCTGCCGCATTGGCGCGGTATTGGCTATGCCCGGCGGCTATCAGCGATTGGAATTCGTCCAGCGCGCCCTGTAAATGGGTTATGCCCTCTCTCAGTTGCCCTGCGTTGGACAAGGCAGTGCCCAAGTTTCTGCGGGTTCTAGCCGCATACGCACGGTATTCGCTACGCCCGGCGGCGATCAGCGATTGGAATTCGTCCAGCGCGCCATGGTAATGCGTCATGGCCTCGCTCAGTTGCCCTGCGTTGGACAATGCATTGCCCAGGTTCATGC
>CAIXMC010000197.1 GCA_903920405.1 uncultured beta proteobacterium | reverse complement strand
TTGAGGCTTTATTTTCATCCAGCCTATCGAGTGTCATTTCAGGCAGGGCACTGGGCAGTCTGCATGAATTTGGCCGCGAGATCAATGACCTTGAATTTCGCGCCCGCCAAACCCTGGGGGCAGAGGCTGCCAAGACTTTTTTATTGGATTGGCTTAAAGACATTGCCTATGAAAAATACCTCTACGACGGTGAAGACAGCGAAAAAATGGCAGCAGCACGCTGGAGCAATGTGCTGGATTTTTGTGACTGGATGTCAGGGCGCTGCGGTGGCCAGATTGACGATGTCGCCGGTGTGAACACCAGCAGCGAGGTCAAGTCGCTTCTGGAAGTGGCACAAACCGTCTCGCTGATCTCAACACTGGGCGAGCGGGAAAAAGACCAAAACATGGTCACGCTCTCCACTCTGCACGCAGCCAAAGGACTGGAGTGGCCCCATGTGATGCTGGTGGGCATCACCGAAGGCATGTTGCCCTTCAAACCCAAAGACAGCGCATCAGAGGGCGAAGATGTCACGGTTCAAGCAGCCACCGCCAGCCTGCGCCTGGAAGAAGAACGTCGCCTGATGTATGTGGGCATCACCCGTGCCAAGCAAAGCCTGGCCGTGAGCTGGAGTCGCAAACGCAAACAAGGCCGCAACCAAGTCAGCGCCCAGCCCAGCCGCTTTATTGCCGAAATGGCGCTGGACAAAACCACCACCAAAGAAGACCCGCGTGAAAAACTCAGGGCTTTGCGTGCGGAGTTTGCACAAAGGGCGGCAGACAGTGCGGCAGCGCGGGCGCTGGTGCGGTGATGCTTTGTGTATAAACGCTTTTGTTTTGATAGCTAACTACGCAATATCCATGCGGGTTAGAGGGCAAAATGGCATGTAAAAATATTTGCGCCTAGCACTGCATCTTTAACTCTGACGGCCAAATACACAACTTATTGCCGACCCTATCCTTACGAACCTGTCGTCATGGTAAAACTGCGGCTAAACGGTGTGTTGTTGATGCTGCCTGAAAAATTCACCTGGTAGCTGGTATGGGTGTCTAACGCACTGGTAGGAATCACAAACACCTCATTGGCATCAATGTTTGTGTCATTGTTGTGGGTCAAAAGAGTGATGGGTACTGTGCTGCTGCCAGCCATCACACTGGCATTGGATATCGTCAGCACTTGTCCGCTATCCACCTTGATGTACATCGGTGGCCCCATGGCTTGGCCGTTTGCCATATGGGGAAATGGGTTGGGGCTTTCATTGGAGGGTATAAAAGTGCTTGGGATGTTGCTGCTGCCCTCACATGGGTAAGTAGCCAGCTTGCCTGCACCCAAACGAATGCGTTCGTTGGTATGTTGATACCCATTGAGTGAACCAAAGCGGTATTCCTCGCGGCGCAATGTGCCGTTGACGGCCACCTGCACATCAGCCCCAAAACCCACATCTGAACCATCGTACATGGCACCACTCAGGTGATAAACGGTGTTGAGCAGGCTACGCATGGACTGCGCACCGCGCTGCTCTAGTGAGGGCAGGGCAGGGGGGTTGGAAACATCGTAAGTCCACACCAAACTTTCCAGAATTTCTCCAACCTGTGTGCCGTAACCCTGTACCTCTGCGCGATTCCAAGGGGTGTACCCAGTGTAATTGGGGTTCGTGGTATCAGTTTCATAGTGGCTTAAGAGCGATTGACCTGTGGCCAATGAGACGCTGATCAAGTATTTGGCATGTGCTTTGGCAGCGGCATCAAGTTGATGATTTTGCATCAATGCACCAAAACCACACAGCACACGCGACTGTTGCAACACGGTCCAGCCCCCCAGTTCCGCCGATCCTGCTGCATAGTCAGCATACGGGATGTCCACGGGAACATAAGTCACAAGGTTGTCATTTTCGGGGGCAAAAGTCGAGACAACAGCGCTATCGCCACCACCTCCACAGCCAACCATCAGCAAAGGGACGACGATGCAAAATAGAGTCCAGCGCATGGAAATCCTTGTGGGTATGGAAAGGTGTGGCAAGTTAAAACACGGGTTACGGCGATGCTGGCACAGTGGACGGGTGCTCTGGCGGTGTGGGCAAATACAGCGCACCGGTCTGCCCACATGCTGCTAAACCCACTGTGACAACAGCAAGGGTAACAGCCAACGCCAAGGTCTGTAGAATTTGTTGAACAAACAGCATGGTGGAATTTTAATGACTGACAACGAGTTTATGGATGGCGCAGAGCGCGTTCTTTTGGCTGTCGAGGCCAGTTGTGACCGCATCAACGATGATTTGATTGTTGATATCGACAATCAGCGCGTTGGGGGCATGGTGACGCTGGTGTTCGCCAACCAGAGCCAAATGGTCATCAACCTGCAAAAACCGCTTCACGAAATTTGGCTGGCTTCCCAGAGTGGCGGTTTTCACTATAAATTTAATGGCAAACAATGGCTTGATACCAAGGGTCAGGGCGAGTTTTTTGCCTCGCTCTCACGCTTGGCTAGCGAGCAAGCGGGCTGCTTACTGCATTTTGAATAGGTCAAGAATCTTCTTTTTCTCATCTTCAGGTGGCATGGGAATGGTCTGTTCTGCGTCAGACGCATTGCCATCGCCGTCCAGCCCCAAGGTGGTCACGCCTGTGCTTCTGACATATTCGTCATAAAACCATTCGCCACCAGAATTGACCACACCCTCAGGTGGTTCCGGTTCTGAGACGGGCACATTTCTCAGCGCGAAAGACATGAATTCAATCCACACTGGCAAACTCAAGCCTCCACCGGTTTCGCGGCTACCTAGATTACGCGGAGTGTCGTAGCCAATCCAGGTCACGGCTGTCAAACTGGGTTGAAAACCTGCAAACCAGGCATCCATGGAATCATTGGTGGTGCCGGTCTTGCCATACAAGTCAGGCCGTTTCAAGGCAGCCTGAGCCGAAGCCGCAGTGCCCGAACGGGTCACTTCCTGTAACAAACTTTCCATGATGAACGCATTGCGTGCATCAATGGCTCGCACAGATTCATTGATCACGGGGATGGATGTTTGCGCCAGCACCCGTCCTTTCTGATCGGTCACACGGCTCACCACCCAGGGGTTCACCCGGTAGCCACCATTGGCAAAAACCGAGTAAGCCGTGGCCATCTGCATCGGGGTGACGGAACCGGCACCCAAGGCCATCGTCAGATAGGGTGGGTGTTTGCTGGCATCAAAGCCAAAACGGGTGACCCATCGCTGCGCATTTTGTGCACCAACTACCTGTAAAACCCTGATGGAAATCATGTTTTTAGACTTGGCCAAACCGCGCCGAAGAGTCATGGGGCCTTCAAACTTGCCATCGTAGTTTTTGGGTTCCCAAGACTGCCCCCCTGTGACACCGGCATCAAAAAAGAGGGGGCCGTCGTTGATGACCGTAGCAGGCGTAACACCATGCTCTAGTGCTGCTGAGTAAATGAACGGCTTGAAACTTGAACCTGGCTGACGCCAGGCCTGGGTGACGTGATTGAATTTGCTTTTCTCAAAATCGAACCCCCCCACGAGTGCCTTGATAGAACCATCACGCGGGTCAATCGCCACAAATGCACCCTCGACTTCGGGCAACTGGGTAATTTCCCACATCGATTTGGATGGTTGAATCACACGGATGATGGCACCGCGACGGATTTTGATATTGGCTGCAGCCCTGGCAGACAGGCCTGATTGTGCAGGCTTTAGTCCGTCACCCGTAATGTCAATGATTTCACCGTTTTGGCGAATCGCCTTGATCATTCTGGTGTTGGCTTCGAGCACAACGGCAGACAGCACATCACCATTATTGGGATGCTCTTGCAGGGCTTCATCAATGATTTCCTCAGCGGCTTGAGGATCACTGGGCAGACTGATAAATTTTTCAGGGCCTCGATAAACCTGGCGGCGCTCATAATTCATGATGCCACGACGCAACGCCCGATAAGCAGCTATCTGATCTGCCGTTTTGAGCGTGGTATAGACATTCAAACCGCGTGTGTAGGTGTCATCGCCGTATTGGGCATACATTAATTGACGCACTGTTTCAGCCACATATTCAGCGTGTATGACTGCACCCTCCTGACTGGACTTGATCTTGACCTCTTCAAGTTTGGCCGCTTCGGCCTGATCCGGGGTGATAAAGCCGTTTTCCAGCATTCTGTCAATGATGTAACGCTGGCGCGCTATGGACCGTTTGGGGTTGTTGATCGGGTTATAGGCAGAAGGCGCTTTTGGCAATCCGGCCAGCATGGCGGCCTCGGCCACGGTCACATTGTGCAGGGATTTTCCAAAGTAGGTCTCGGCGGCGGCGGCAAAACCGTAAGCCCTGTTGCCCAGAAAAATCTGATTCATGTAAATTTCAAGAATTTTGTCTTTGGTCAGCAGATGTTCCAGTTTGAAGGTGAGCAAAATCTCGTAAATTTTGCGGGTAAAAGTTTTTTCAGACGACAGATAGACATTGCGCGCTACCTGCATGGTGATGGTCGATGCTCCCTGACTTTTGATGCGGCCAAGGTTGGCCAGTGCAGCACGCAAAATGCCTTTGTAATCGACCCCGTTATGCTCGTAAAAGCGAGAATCTTCAATAGCCAGCACCGCATCTTTCATGACCTTTGGAATATCACCAATCGGCGTCAGGTGGCGGCGTTCTTCACCAAACTCACCCAGCAAAGTGCCCTCAGCCGAAAACACCCGCAAAGGCAGTTTGGGGCGGTAATCGGACAAATCAGAAATATCAGGCAGATTGGGAAAAGCCACGGTCATGGCCATCGCCACCACCAGCAAAACGCTTGCCACACTTGCCAGCCCCAGTCCCAGCATCCAAAACACCAGCTTGAGTGCCCAGTGCATGGGAAGTTTGGCGTTGGCTTTGTCTGTGGTGTTTGAATGCGAATCTGAAGAATTAAAGGTCATACAATTTTGGCTTAAAGAGCGTTCATTATAAAAATCAGAAGAGTTGTATCATGCAAGATGGGGTGCGATGCAAAGTGATGTGGAGTGGCCAACAGGGATACATTTAGTCGATTGTTTTACTATTAAAAAGATAGCTAACTACGCAAGTAGGACGGGCGCTAGAGGCCGATTTGTTATACAAAAAAACTCACGCAAGTTCGCGCAGCTTGACAGGTGAACATTGCAGCCTCCACATGACGTTGAATCGCGCCCGCGGTGGTTTGTCCACAGTTCTTTTTTGCTTTTACGTTACCATTGTCAAAGACCCCGCCACCGTCATTCCCGCGAAGGCGGGAATCC
>CAIXMC010000196.1 GCA_903920405.1 uncultured beta proteobacterium | reverse complement strand
GTAACCGTTTAGACCCCGCCACCGTCATTCCCGCGAAGGCGGGAATCCAGACTGACTTTGTGTATCCATGAAGACCAAAATACACTGGATTCCCGCCTTCGCGGGAATGACGACATCTGGGCCAGGGGTCTAAACGGTTACACGAAAACAGTGCGCTTTGATACCCTAAAAATACACCCACTACCGCTTGTCGTGAGGCAGACTCTTTTCTCATCAACATCTTCACTATAGACATATGAACACACCCCCCTACGCAGATTTGGAGGCCTGGGTTGCGGCATTGACGCGACCCGGCGCATTGTTGGAGTTGGCCGTTCTGGCTGCTTGCGTGGTGCTGGCATGGAGGCTGTCTTGGTGGATTGCCAAAGTTTTTGTGGGGCGCGATGGCACTTCCATTATGTTTGGCAAACGCATTGTCGATGGCGTTCTGTTTCCCTTGCTGCTTTTGTTCCTGGCCTTTTTGATGCGCAAAATGCTGGCGCATTCCATGGGGCTGACGGTGTTCAATCTGGCCATTCCGGTGTTATTTTCTTTGGTGTGTATTCGGCTGGCGGTCAAGGTGTTGCAGGCGGCCTTTAACGAAACTCCCTTGATACGCCTGCTAGAGCACAGCATTTCATGGCTGGTCTGGCTAGCGCTTGCGTTGTGGGTCAGTGGCCTGCTGCCGCTGGTCATGGAAGAACTTGACCAGATCAGTTGGATGGTGGGGGGGGCGCGTCTGTCGGTGCGCAAAATCATTGAAGGCTCGCTCACCGCCAGTCTGGTGTTGATCATTGCGCTATGGGTTTCGGCAGCTATTGAAACGCGATTGTTGCGTTCTGCCAAGGGGGGCGAGTTGAGTTTGCGCATGGCAGTGAGCAATGCTGCACGGGCGCTATTGCTGTTTGTTGGGCTGCTGCTGGCCTTGTCGGCTGTGGGCATTGACTTGATGGCGCTGTCTGTGCTGGGCGGTGCCATTGGTGTTGGTGTCGGCTTTGGCCTGCAAAAGCTGGCGGCCAATTATGTGAGCGGCTTTGTCATTTTGGCCGAGCGCAGCATGCGTATTGGCGACAGTGTGATGGTGGACACTTTCACCGGCATCATCACCGAAATCAAGGCTCGCTACACCGTGATTCGCTCCCTGACAGGACGAGAGTCGATTGTGCCCAACGAAATGCTCATCACCAGTCGTGTTGAAAATTTGTCACTGGCCGATACCCGCCTGTGGCAGTCCACCACAGTGGCAGTGGGGTATGACAGTGATGTGGTGTTGGTCATGCGCTTGCTGTTTGATGCCGCTATTCAGCAAGAGCGTGTGCTGCGTGAGCCTGCACCCTCGGTGTCACTGGCCAATTTCGGGGTGGATGGCCTGGAATTCACGGTAGGGTACTGGATTGCCGACCCCGAAAACGGAAGTCTCAACTTGAAGTCTGCCATCAACCTGGCCATTTTGCAATCGCTGCGTTTGCATCACATTGACATTCCCTATCCGCAACGTGTGGTGCATCATCGTTCGATAGTCTGATGCCGTTAAACTGAACCAATCTTGCAAGCCTTTTTGCCCTGTAACGCACGTCCAGTATGCGTAGTTAGCTATTAAAATAATAGTAAATCCTACCTCGGTGATCCTGGGTGAAACACATCACTCGTTACCTTGCGCAGCACCTGAATCAAGCTGTTGATGTTGAAAGGTTTGCCCACATGGTCGTTCATGCCGGCTTCCAGACAGGCTTGTCGGTCAGCATCCATGGCGTTGGCGGTCATGGCGACAATGGGCAAGGTGGTGGCATCGAACTGTTGCCGAATAGCGCGAGTGGCGCTCAGGCCGTCCATCACCGGCATTTGCATGTCCATCAGCACCACATGAAAAGGCATCACAGCGTTCACAATGGCATCCAGGGCTTCTTGACCGTCGTTGGTCAAAGTCACCAGGGCACCTTCACCCTGCAATAACTCGCTGGCAATTTGCTGGTTGACCAGATTGTCTTCAGCCACCAAAATGCGCATGCCTTCGAGCTTGAAACCTGCCACTGCGTCCACAAGGGAATAAGCCTCTGTGGTGACCTGCGCCGACTTTGTCACCGTGTCAAAAGGCAAGGTGAACGAAAAACGGCTACCGTGCCCCAGTTCGCTGGAGAGTTCAAGTTTTCCACCCATCAATGTGATCAGGCGTTGGCTGATGGCCAGCCCCAAACCTGTGCCGCCATAGCGCCTTGTGGTTGAAGATTCGGCCTGGGTAAAGCCGGAAAAAATCCGCCCCTGGTTTTCTGGCGCAATGCCAATGCCGTTGTCTTGCACCACAAACTCCAGCATCACTTGGCCATCATGGCGGGTAGAGCCATGAATGTCCAGTGTGACCTGGCCTTCTGGGGTAAATTTCACCGCATTGCCGCACAGGTTAATGAGCACTTGTTTCAGCCGCAGTGCATCGCCTGTTAAAAAATCAGGCAGCCCAGGCTCAATCATGTAAGCAAAATGCACAGGCTTGACCCCGATGTAGGCATCCACAATCACACAGATGTCTGTGACCAGTTGTGTCAGTTCAAAAGGATGCGGGTCAAGCGTTATCTTGCCGGCTTCGGCCTTGGACAGATCAAGAATGTCGTTGAGCAAACTCAAAAGCGATTGCGCAGCGTTTTCACTTTTTCTGGCGTAATCAGCCTGTTGGGGCGTGAGCTGTGTTTTTCGCAACAGGGTCAACATGCCCAAAACAGCGTTCATGGGGGTGCGAATTTCATGGCTCATGTTGGCCAAAAACTGACTCTTGGAGCGTGAGGCCTCTTGTGCTGCTTCTGTCGCTGTCACAAGGTCTGTGATGTCCACCCGAAACCCCACCGTATAGCCGTTGGGCATTCGCCGCTCCAGAATGCGCAGCGTTCGACCATCGCTGAGCTTTTGGTTGAATTGCGACAAGGGCTGGCGGTGCAGTGCCATGCGATCTGCAATCCATTGCTCTGACTCACCGACATCGGTGACGAATTGCCCCCTCAAAATACCGGTTCGAAGCACTGATTCAAAGGTGTGGTCGGGCAAAATGGCATCGGAACACAAGGGGTAGATGTCTCGGTAGCGCTGGTTGCAGATGACCAGCCGATCTTGATCGTCGTACAGCGCAAAGGCTTCATCAAGTGCATCAATAGAGCCGCGTAACAAATCGGCATTGCGTTGCGCCAGCGCTTCTATTTTTCGACGCTCCGTGATGTCTTCAAAAAGGTAAAAGTGACCAAAATAGTGATCGTTTTTATCCCGAATCTGGGTAGAAAAACGACGAACGGTTCGGTCGTGTGTCAATTCAATTTCATCTTCCAGTGTGATGCGATTGTTTTCATCCTGAAGTGGCAGACACGATGCGGCGTAGGCCGTGGCGTTGGCCAGCATGGGCAGGCATTGCGCAACGATGTCTTTGTGTTCCATCTGGCCACGGTTCATGCGATCAGACAAATGCTCAATACCCCAAATTTCGCAAAACCGATGGTTGAAATACAAAATACGGTCGCTGCGTGTATCCACCACCAAAAAGCCCAAAGGCGATGAATTGGACATCATCTGAAGCAGTGACTGATTCCATCGCAAGGTTTTTTCAGCCTGCTTGCGGGCGGTAATGTCAATGCGGATGGCCACATATTGGGCGACCTGCCCATCGTCTCCAAAAAAAGAGGCGATAAAGGTATCGACCCAATACAGTCTGCCATCTTTGGTGCGGTTACATACCTCTGCACGCCAGGGTTCGCCTGATGTAATTTTTATCCACATGTTCTGCCAAAACGCACAAGGGTGGTAGCCAGAATTCATGATGTTGTGGTTTTGGCCTACCAGTTCTTCGCGTGTGTAGCCGCTGATGTCACAAAATGCTTCGTTGACGCTGGTCAGACGGCCTTGTCGGTCTGTGGTGGAGACGATTCCAAACAGGTCAAGAGTGCTCATCAAGGCACTGTTGTCGCGCAGAAGGGCTTCCAGTTGACTCTGCTGACGTTTGCTCTCGGTGATGTCGGACTCTACCGCCATGAAGCCGCTGATGTGGCCCGCCTGATCGCAGATGGGCTGAATGTCAATGTTGAGCCAATAATCGCGACCACTTTTGTGACGGTTAAGCAGTTCCCCTTGAAAACTTTTGCCAGCATTGAGTGCCTCACGCATTTGGGCGATGACAGAGGGGTCTGTGGCTTCACATTTCAACATGCTGGGCGACTTGCCAAAAACTTCGTCTGCGCTGTAGCCAGAGAGATTCTCAAACCCAGGATTGACCCAGGTGATACGCCGTGCGATATCCATGATGATGACGGCATTGGACGTGTTTCGCGCCACCAATGCCAACCGGTTCAGGTCTTGCGTCATGCTGTTCGCATGAGTTTCGGCACGTTGGCGTTTGCTGGCTTGCAGCATCAAAAGCAAAGCCAGCAAGGCACTGGTAAATGCGCCCCCCAAGCCCACCAGCCACGCCAACGGGTTGGCCAAGGCTTGGTAATAACTGGTACTGCTGGTGATGACCAAATTGAGCGATCGGCCAAAAACATTCAGTGTGTGGAGGGAATGAAACTGCCGCCCGGCAGGCACCTGGTTTTCAAATAAAAGATTGTTCTGCGCAGCAGACACTAAGCCATCGCGCAAACTCAACCCCAAAAATTCAGAAGTCATCGTGTCAATGCCGTCCAGCAATTCTGTGAAAGCCACGGGCGAGTAAAGTACACCGCGCAAGGCAGCCCTTCGCTCTGTGACAGAGTTCAGGCGATTGATGGTCTTGTAAACCGGTAAATACACCACAGCCCCCACGGATTGCATCTGATCTTGCACCAGGCGCACAGGTGCTGTCATCACGGCCTCGCCCGTGTCGATGGCTTGTTCCAGTGCATTGCGACGGTGGTCATCGGAACTGACATCGATGCCCAATACACCTGGGTTATGGAGGGCCGGCTCAATGAATTTGACAAGGTAGCGCGTGTTGCTCCGAAATGAACCCAGGTTACGCACCTGAAGATGGGGAGCATCATCTAAGCGCTCGCGTTCAAGCCATGCGTTGATGTCTGAACTTGGCACGCGTTCGATGAAACCGATGCCACGGACACCGGCAAACTCAACCTTCAGGTCATGCGACAACACAAAATGGATAAACGGGATGCGTGTGACCTTGGGTGTGCTCAGGAAATAACTTCGGGTGCCACCGAGTAAATACAAGGGTCGAAGCATCCGACGGCCGACTTCACGGCTCACGAAGTCTGCGACGCGCTGAAATTGTTCATTGGCGCTTGACTGTAGCCGTTGGGCAACCCAAACAGCCATGAGGGCAGACAGTGCCGTGCCCGCCAGCCAGACAACAATGGCCAGCCTGAACATGCGTAAATGTTGCCACAATGAAAATAATTTATTCAAATCTTGAGACGATGAAAGTGATGAATGACCAGCATGATACGTTACGCACAGAGGTACTGTTCAATGTCCAGGCTTCCCACTTAAGGCGGGACAGAGATTAAGTCAGCTCACTGCGCTTGTTACGGCTAATCAGCCAAATGAGGGAGCTTCCCCTGCCAAGAAAACCACGTGAGCGAATCAAACGTAACCCATTGATATTGCATTTGTCCCG
>CAIXMC010000195.1 GCA_903920405.1 uncultured beta proteobacterium | reverse complement strand
GTAACCGTTTAGACCCCTGGCCCAGATGTCGTCATTCCCGCGAAGGCGGGAATCCAGTGTATTTTGGTCTTCATGGATACACAAAGTCAGTCTGGATTCCCGCCTTCGCGGGAATGACGGTGGCGGGGTCTAAACGGTTACAGAGTTAAAGATGCAATGTCAAGCTCAAATCGCGCAGTGTGGCCCAGTCACATCATCAATTTGTAACGACGCAGTGCGCCCAAATCTGACGCGGTGCGATTCAAAGGACAGTTTCCAACACTTTTAATGACACCCACCATGATTCCAGAGATTGGACATTTTTCGCTGATTTTTGCCATTTTTGTTGCCTTTATCACAGGCATACTGGGTCTCACGGGCGGGCAACTAGGAACACCCTGCTTATTGCTGCTCCCAAAAATACCCAATATTCTTAAGCGGGATCGAACAGCATTAAAGTGGCAACATGTGGGAAGTCCCTTAGGTCAGACCTTGGTTAAAACCGGTACTCAGGCTTTATGGCTGCTCACAACGCTATCATTTTTTTGTTTGTTGTATGCGTTTTACACCAACGATTTTTCGGTGTTGTCTGTGGCACAGCATTCCAACACTGCGTTGCCTGACATCTATCGTATGGCCGCCATTTGGGGTGGGCATGAAGGCTCTTTGCTGCTGTGGCTGTTGATACTTTGCACATGGATGATGGCTGTGTCTCTTTTTTCGCGCCAAATGCCTCCTGTCATGGTGTCTTACATTTTGGGTGTGATGGCGCTATTGGCATTTGGATTTTTATTATTGACGGAGCTGACATCCAACCCGTTTGTTCGCCTCCAAGACATTCCAGACAACGGGCGGGACCTGAATCCTTTGCTTCAAGACCCTTGGTTTATTTTCCACCCGCCTTTGCTTTACATGGGTTATGTGGGGCTGTCGATTCCTTTTGCATTTTCAATGGCAGCCTTGGCCTTGGGTCGGATCGATACCCTGTGGGTCTGCTGGGTTCGTCCTTGGACAACGGTTGCCTGGATTTGCCTAACCTTGGGCATTGCCTCAGGTTCATGGTGGGCTTACAGCGAATTGGGGTGGGGCGGTTGGTGGTTTTGGGACCCCGTTGAAAATGCTTCTTTTTTACCTTGGCTGGTGAGCACGGCCTTGATTCACACGCTGGCAGTGACTGAAAAAAGAGGATTGATGAGTAGCTGGACCATTTTGCTGTCGCTGGTGGCATTTTCTTTGTGTCTGCTGAGTACTTTTCTAGTGCGCTCTGGCATTTTGACATCGGTTCATGCCTTCACATCTGACCCACGGCGTGGCATTTTTATTTTGTTGTTTTTATCTGTGGTGGCGGGGAGTTCTCTCGTGTTGTTTGCCAGACGCGCCCACACACTGCACAGTGATGGCCATATGGGTTGGGTTTCACGTGAAACTTTTTTGCTGATGAACGCCACTTTACTGGCCGCTGCTGCTGCTACTGTGCTTTTGGGCACTTTGTATCCCCTGATGATGAATGCCCTCGACTTGGGGCAATTGTCTGTGGGGCCGCCTTATTTCAATCGCGTGTTTACACCCCTCATGATGCCCGTTCTGTTTTTGATGGCCGTCGGCTCTTGTGCCTATTGGCAACATGACAGCGTGGCGCGATTAACCCAACATCTGTGGCCTGTGGGTATGGTTTCGGTCATGCTGGGTTGTGTTGCACCTTGGTTAGCTGGGTTAGCTGATCATGGGTCTATTCTGGCGGCATTGGCACTCTCACTGGCGGCCTGGATTGTGTTGGCCTCTTTTTTACAGATGTGGCAACAATTTAAAACCATGCCGCTGTCGCTTTGGGGTATGCATGTGGCGCATATTGGAATGGCTATTTGTGTGGTGGGTATAGCCATGGTCATGACTTATGAAACGTCAAAAAATGTGCGAATGGCTGTGGGTGACACTGTTTCAATCGGCGGCTATACATTGCGATTGACAGGCATTCACAAAAGTACAGGTCATAATTTCAATGCAGATATTGGAACTCTTGAACTGATTCACGACAACAAAATTCTGGGCATCATGCGCCCTGAAAAGCGATATTATTTTTCATCTTCCATGCCCATGACTGAAGCAGCCATTGACAGCGGGTTGACAGGCGATGTTTATGTGTCACTGGGTGAAGCGCTTAATCATCCACCCGCCTGGGCTATTCGCGTGCATTACAAGCCCTTTGTGGTCTGGATTTGGGGAGGATGCCTGTTCATGGCACTGGGTGGCATGGTGGCAGTAGGAGACAAACGCTATCACAAAAATAACGTGACAGCCCCATGAAAAAAGCCTCTATCCCTTTGGGCATTTTTGCTGTTTTGCTGGTCTTTTTGGTCAAAGGTTTGTTCCATGATCCACACCTTCTACCGTCACCGCTGATGGATAAGCCAGTGCCTGATTTTGTGGCATCTATTCTCCATCAACCTACTCGAAAACTGACCCCAAAAGATATGCTGGGCAACGTATGGCTGCTCAACGCCTGGGCATCGTGGTGTGTGACTTGCCGTGAAGAACATACTGTTTTGCTTGAATTTGCAAAAAGCAAAACCATACCCATTGTGGGGTTGGATTACAGAGATAAAGAAGAAGACGGAAAATATTTGCTAATGCGTTTTGGTAACCCTTACGATGTGACTGTGTCAGACAGGGATGGGAAAATGGGGATAGATTTTGGTATTTATGGTGTGCCAGAGAGTTTTTTAATTGACAAGGCGGGCATAATTCGCTACAAACATGTTGGGCCATTAACATTGGAAGTATTACGCAATCATATATTACCGATGATTCATCAACTGCAAAAATGAAATTTTGGATTGGCTTTTTTTTGTGCTGGCAATTATTTTCAGTCACCGATGCCCGTGAAGCACCTCTCTTGGCACTTGACTCTGCAGTAGAGCAACGCCTCAATGCCATAACACAAGATTTTCGCTGCCTGGTGTGTCAAAACGAATCCATGGCGAATTCACAGGCTGACCTGGCACAAGACTTACGCCGTGAAATTCGTCATTTGATTCAATCAGGAAAAACTGATGATGACATCAAAGAATTTTTGGTCAATAGATACGGTGATTTTGTACTGTATCAACCGCCATTAAAACCCGTCACATGGCTATTATGGTGGGGGCCTTTGTTGATATTATTATGTGCTGTTTTTTTAATGATACACACTGTCAACTTCTCGAAAAAAGTAACACATCAATGACCTAGGCGTATCAACGCTCGAACAGTTGTATCGTTCCCACGCACCTGCGTGGGAACGATAAAACATAGGCCTCTAACGCCCGTCCCACTTGCGTAGAGTGCTATGATTTTTGTAACTTAGGTCAGACATGCCAGACACCGTATCACTTTGAAACGCACCCAATCGCGCCCGTCCCACTACCCACACCATTTGAAGCTGATAACATGACGACCTTTGCAAATTTGGGCTTCCCACTTAAGGCGGGACAAATGCAATATCAATGGGTTACGTTTGATTCGCTCACGTGGTTTTCTTGGCAGGGGAAGCTCACACATTGGGCTGATTAGCCGTAACAAGCGCAGGCATCTGATTTCATCTCTGTCCCGCCTTAACCCATCTTTAACATGTGGCAAAAAATAGTAATAAAAATCAATGT
>CAIXMC010000194.1 GCA_903920405.1 uncultured beta proteobacterium | reverse complement strand
GTAACCGTTTAGACCCCTGGCCCAGATGTCGTCATTCCCGCGAAGGCGGGAATCCAGTGTATTTTGGTCTTCATGGATACACAAAGTCAGTCTGGATTCCCGCCTTCGCGGGAATGACGGTGGCGGGGTCTAAACGGTTACGTTTTCGCTGGCACGCCTTACTGAGATAGGGTTAGCCATAATAATGACATGTTTATCATTCATCGGTTATATTTGTTATTGAACAAGCGCCTCACTCATTCAAACCCATTGCCATGCAAGATCATTACACCACGCTGGGCCTGCGCAGTAGCGCGAGCCTAGCTGACATCAAAAAAGCCTTTCGCCAGCAAGCCGCCCAGCATCACCCTGACCGCAACGCAGCACCTGAAGCACCCTCACGCTTTCGGGCTGTGCAGCAGGCGTATGAGATATTGTCTGATGCCTCACAGCGCAAAATTTATGACGACAATCGCCAACGCGATCTGCTTGACAATCCTCTTGACACCGCACGTTTTTTATGGCGGGATTATTTTGAACGTTTGTTGCCCACCCATTAACTTTTGAAAGAGCCAAAAACCATGAGCATGTCTTCTTTTTTTCGTGCGTTGCGCGCCACCTATTCAGCCGAAATTGACGATCTGCACTTTGACAGCGAAGGCCGTGATGTGCTGCAACGGCGACTCCAACAAAAGCGCAGTCAAATGCCGTTTTTGTGCAAGATGATCGAAACCGCCCCTGAGATGGTGGCTGTGGCATTTCATGGTGGTTTCCAGTTTGACATGCCACAAGTCATGGATCATCTGCTCACTTTGGAGTCAGATGAATTTCCCGACTGGGACAGCCTGGCCGAGGCCGTGCAGCTTGCCCCTTGGGCAAAAACGTTGGCAGCAGAAGTGCTGTCAGAACCACAAGGTGCATGGGTCATGACTGTGGCGGCTGGGCTTGAATATTTGTACCATCGCCCCCCACATCACCATCATGACCACCATGGCGATACCGCTGATCACGATGCACACGGCGAGGGTCATAACAAAACAAGTCGTCAGGATCACGATTTTGATGCCGATGACGACGCCCATCAGGACGATACGGATCACGATCAAGCCAGTGCTGATTGGCTCGAGGGTCAAGGATTTGACCGTAAAGACTAGAAAGATATGATGCATAACCTTGCCCTGATTGAAAAAACCCAAAGCCTGATCGCAGCAGGAGACATTGTGGGCGCTGAGGCCGCTTTGGTGGCGCTTGCTGACATCGAAGGCGACGGCGCTTTGATGGAAGTGCTTCAACAATTGCCCCCTAAAGATGTTTTGGCCATCATTCGGCAATACGACAGTTCCAAACTGTCCATCATCAACATGATGGTGACTCCCGATCAGTTTGCCCGTGCCGTGGTCATTGAAAAACAATACCGCGATCTCACACGAATGCACCTGCGTGGCATGGTCAATTCCGTTTTATTCAAAGATGATGCTGATCCTGTTGAGTTTTTGAATGCCATCGGTGATATGGAAGGTGGCAGCGAAGCCTTGGCAGACTATTTTGAGGAATACTGGAGCAGAATTGAGGCCTTTGCCCGAACAGGCACTTTTGATACGGCAGAAGACGACGGCGAAATACTGTCTGAAGATGAACTGTATGCCAGCGCCTACGTTAAAGCCCGGCTGGATGAAGATGAAGTGGCTGATCAGGACTGGATGCAGGTGGCGTGGTTGCTGCGTACGCAATGCCCTGATCTGTTTATTGAAACGCTATTGGTACTTCGCGCCAAGGCGCGCGCCTTTCATTCACAGCAAGCCAGTGACGATACAAAACAAGACGATGGCAAAGTAGAAACCAGCAGCACAGACCGCGGCAAAGCCACACAGGCTGTACTTGATTCAGACGAAGAATCCGCCATTTGATGCAGCAACACACCCCACCCCCTGCCGCCGTAGAGCTGTTTGATGCCCGTCCCTTTTTTGAAAAGGCTTTGATTTTTGGCGTACAGCACGGCATTTTGAATCAAGCCAGGATCGAAGCTATTTGCACTGAAGCGCCCAAGGGCATGGTGCAGATTGCACGTTATTTTGGCACTGAGTTTTTGCGTCCTGACTTGGAAAAAGCACGCGATCGACTGGTCAATCTGGTCAGTCTTTCATTGCAAAGCAGCAGTCAGGGTGACTTGCGAATGGCCGCCGAAATACTGCGTGACAACTCTTTGCTTTCACGTTCAAAAGCAGGGGCTGACATGCTCAAGGCACTGATTGTGATGCCACAAAACACCCACTTTGGCATGAACGAGCGGGGTGACTTTTCTGACCGGCATATCGCGCAGCTTGATCGATGGTCCTGTATGGGTTTGACTGAGTACCAAACTGAATTGGCGCAGCGCAATCAGGCCGCCCTGACAGTCGAGGCTGCCTTTTTGTTATCCGATCGTTTGGGACTATCGGCAGATGATCTGCAAGATGCTGAACCCGATGCTGAGGCTGTGATTCGCACGGCTTTGCTTGCCCATGCAACTGCGTGCCATGAAATGCCTGATTGGGTGCGTTTTGAAAAAATGATCCAGTCTCTGCGCAAACAAGCCATTCGCAAATCTTTGCAGTTGCAGCCCATTTTGGATGTTCCTCCCCGTTTTGAGTCAGTACTTGCCCATACGTTGTTGTCTGTGCAAGACGACTTACCCAAAATACTGGACACCAAAATTCCCGTGCGCACACTTTTTGACCAGTTGCCTTCTTTCATGGGGCGCTATTTTTGGATAGAGGATGCTTTGAATGAGGTGGACCACCACGACCGAACCCAGTCTGCCACTTGGCAAAAACTGACCCAGGGGCATCATGACGACGGTACTGTATTAACGCTGCTGTTGTGTGTGGCAAGTTCATCAAAGCCCAAAACGGTCTTGACTGAGAAAGCCGCAGCCAGTTTGATACGCAAAATCCGAAAACAGGGTCTGTCGTCTGAACTGGCGACCGAGTTCATCAATCGCCATGCGCCACTGAATTTTCAAAGCGACTTTTCACAGCTTTGGCAAGATTTTTTGGTGCATGCGCTGCCCATTTTGTGCAGTGACCACGATGTCAAATTAAACGATGCACTGGCACTGCTGCGGCATGAGTGCAATGTCAAATAATGTTTTCACCCAGGTAAGGATGTGGTCAGTAATAAGTTCCCCATTTGGCCGTCAGAGTGGGGAGGCAATGCTAGGCGCAAATCGCGCGGTGTGGCCATGCCACATAAGCGATTTGTAACGACGCAGTGCGCCCAAATCTGACGAGCCAAATGGGGAACTTATTACTGACCACATCCTAAGCGTTTAACTGAAAGTTGGGTGCGATTCAAAGTGATGTGGCTTTGCTT
>CAIXMC010000193.1 GCA_903920405.1 uncultured beta proteobacterium | reverse complement strand
TTTCTATAAACAGGTGGCTGAAATTCTGCGCCTGCACGGTTACAAAATTGTCAGACAAAACGGCACATCGCACCAAATATGGAGCAACGGCGTGCGCAATCAGACTGTTTCCACAAATTGTGAATCGCGCCACACAGCCAACGGCATCATGAAGCAAGCCGGTATTGTTCATAAATTTTAGAGGTTGAGTCACAAACTTCATGCGCGCAGCACTGCAAAATCATCATCGAAAGTGAGTAACCATGCAACGTTTTTTAGATATTTTTTTGTCAGGCCTTGCCCTGCTGGTGTCTTCGCCACTTTTGTTGCCCATCGCCGTACTGTTGCGATTGACTGGCGAGGGTAAGGTCTTCTTTTTGCAAGACCGGGTTGGCAAGGGTGGCGCAAAGTTCAAACTGTACAAGTTTGCCACCATGCTTAAAGACAGCCCGAATATTGGCACGGGTACCGTTACTGTCAAAAATGACCCCCGCATTCTGCCCATGGGTCATTTTTTGCACAAGACCAAGATCAATGAGTTGCCACAGTTGCTGAACATCTTGAAGGGTGATATGAGTGTGGTGTGGCCAAGACCTCAAACACAACGCTGCTTTGCCTCCTTTACGCCAGCGCAGCAAAAAGCCATCGTTCAAGTGCGCCCTGGCTTGTCGGGCATTGATTCCATCCTATTTCGGGATGAAGAAAACATGCTGCACAGCCAAACGGATTCGGTGCGGTTTTATGACGAGGTCATTGCACCGTACAAGGGCGCGCTGGAAGAATGGTACGTGGCCAACCAGGGGCTTTACACCTACATCATGTGCATTGTGGTGACGCTTTGGGTGATCATGTTTCCAAAGTCCGGGGTGGTCTGGCAGGTGTTTGGCAATTTGCCCAAGCCGCCGGTTGCGTTGGCAAAGGCGTTGGGTGAAAGTTGATACGTTGATGACCCAAGACAAATCAGACCTGTATCGCCGCGTTGCAGAGCTTCACATTGTCAATATCAATCAGGGTTTTTAGCCCGTGCTGGGGGTTGGCTTTGTTTCACTGTTGTACCGAGCGATTGACGAATGTGATGACGCTGTGTTGCTGGTTGCACACGTGAATGGTCAAGCGGTTGGCTTTGTTGCGGGTGGTTCGGGTATGGGTTCAATCTACCGCCGCATGTTGCGCTATTGGCCACGGTTGTTTTTGGAATTGTTGCCATCAGTTTTTTCTTTAAGCCGCGTTCGTCGCATTTTTGAAATTTTGCGGTACAGCCGCAGTGGTGGTGGTGAGGACTTGCCCGCTGCTGAGTTATTTAGCATTGCAGTGGACCCCACCTTTCGCGGGAAAGGCCACGCCCAATCCCTTTATGGCGAACTGTGTGCACATTTCAGG
Organism: uncultured beta proteobacterium; assembly: GCA_903920405.1. Taxonomy (GTDB): domain Bacteria; phylum Pseudomonadota; class Gammaproteobacteria; order Burkholderiales; family Burkholderiaceae_C; genus Rhodoferax. The sequence continues at coordinate 917 of CAIXMC010000193.1, read as the reverse complement.
CAGCGTGGCGTGCCAGCTTTCAGGATCGTTGTGGGTGCGGCTCTGGCACCTGCGCATCAGTTTTACCAGCGCATGGGTGCAAGTGCTGTTGCGCAAATTGCGGTACACCAGGGTGAGTCTTCAACAGTTTATGTGCTGACGTTATCCGCTGCAAAATAACGGATGATTTCAGCCTTTTTTGAGACGCATCGCACTGCACTGAGGTGTCTGTTTGTGACGTTATTGCTCTTACCCACTTTGGCAGGGCTTTGCTATTGTCTTGCCGGTGCCTTGCTATCCTGCCCCGCAGAATCGCCACACCATGTGGATGTGGTGGTGGTATTGGGTGGTGGTGATGGTGCACGCTATGCGCGTGGTCGTCAGTTGGTTCTGTCCGGTTACAGCACACACCTTCTGTTAAGTAACCCCAGTGCCTCTGACCGCGAGGATGTGAACAAAAATTTACAAGGTGTGGATATTCGATTTGACAGTTGGCCAAAAAGTACTTGGCAGGAGGCACAAGCTGTTCGCGCCTGGATGCAGGCTTATGGCTGGAAGTCAGTGCTGGTGGTTAGCGACCCACCTCATCTATTGCGCGTGGAATATTCGTTTGCTTCCAATTTTTTTGGTACTGGTTTGGTTTACACCTTGATTGCCTCGAACCCACCGTGGTGGTCTGCGTGGCGTTGGTGGCAAAACCCGTGGTCAAAACACTTTGGCTTCCTGTTTTCGCTTTACGTGATTAACAATAAGTTATAAACCTAATAATTTCAAAAAACGTAGCACTCAACGCAATACCAGAGCGCGTTAGAACCGAATTTTGTACAAAGTTTTGACGTAGAAAACTTTCCGTTAAGCGCTTACACCCCCTCTCCCCCAACCCCTCCCCCGCGGGGGGGGGGGGGGAGGGGGGCTAAAACTCAAGACCGGCTGGCAGC
>CAIXMC010000192.1 GCA_903920405.1 uncultured beta proteobacterium | reverse complement strand
TGTTGTTCCTCCTTGCAGGCAGTAGCCTGCAGCGTCGTCACGCCTACCCAGACGCGCCGCCAGTAGCCCACTCGGGCGCGTTCAACTGAGGAATCTAGGATCATGAATGGACTCGTTCTATGTTGGCACCCAGAGCGCCTAATTTTGTTTCCATTTGGTCATAGCCTCTGTCAAGGTGATAAATGCGATCCACCTGGGTTTGGCCATCAGCAACCAGCGCGGCAATGACCAAACTGGCCGAGGCTCGCAAATCTGTGGCCATCACGGTAGCCCCCGAGAGTTGCGGCACACCCTCCACCAAGGCAATTTTGCCGTCAATTTGAATATGAGCACCCAGACGCACCAACTCATTGACGTGCATGAAACGGTTTTCAAAAATGGTTTCGGTTGCTTTGGATGTGCCCTGCGCCACGCAGTTGAGTGCCATGTACTGCGCCTGCATGTCCGTTGGAAACCCCGGGTATTCTGTGGTGCGAAAGCTTTGCGCCTTGAGCGTTGCAGCACCCCCTGACTGCACCCGAATACCGCCCTCGACGGCCGTTATCGTCACACCGGAATCGCGCAGTTTTTCGACCACGGCTTCCATGTGTTCCATTCGACCGTGTCGCACCAGCACATCGCCACCTGTGGCAGCCACGGCGCATAGAAACGTGCCTGCTTCAATGCGATCAGCCACAATGTGATGTGTGCAGCCGTGAAGTTTTTCAACCCCCACAATGCGAATGCGACTCGTGCCATGGCCTTCAATGTTCGCCCCCATTTGAATCAGCATCTCGGCTAAGTCATGAATTTCAGGCTCTTGCGCTGCGTTTTCCAAAATGGTCTCGCCATCAGCCAAAGCTGCTGCCATCAGAAAATTTTCTGTACCGGTCACAGTCACCATATCGGTGGCAATGCGCGCCCCAACCAAGCGAGATCGCCCCGCGGACAGCCTGGCCACCATGTCACCATGTTCAACCACAATCTCTGCTCCCATGGCGGCCAAACCTTTGATATGCTGATCCACAGGGCGTGAACCAATGGCACAACCACCAGGCAAAGACACGCGTGCAACACCAAAACGCGCCAGCAGCGGCCCCAGTGCCAGTACAGAGGCACGCATGGTTTTGACCAACTCGTAGGGCGCTTCAGGATTGTTCAAATCACTCGCACAGAGCAGCACGGATCCGTCTTGTGGGTGATTGACCTTCACGCCCATATGGCGAATAAGCGCCAGCATGGTGGTCACGTCTCGCAGCTTGGGTACATTGTGCAGAGTGACGGGGTCCGCGGTGAGCAAGGCAGCGCACAGTTCAGGAAGTGCGGCGTTTTTAGCACCGGAGAGGGTCACTTGGCCAGTCAAGGCGCGTCCACCGCGTATAAGAAGTTTGTCCATATCGTCAAATCAAGGTTGCCAAACAAGTGGGCGTGAAAATGGGGATCATGAGCGAAGCCGGTAGCCCACGCGCAGCAGGTACAGCGCAAAGGCACTGATCGCAAGCGTTGCCAATCCAACCACACTCAAACTGAGCCACGGTGAGACATCACTGATGCCAAAAAAGCCATAACGAAAACCGTCAATCATGTAAAAAAACGGGTTCAAGTGGCTGACGGTTTGCCAAAAGGGTGGCAGCGAGTGAATGGAATAAAACACGCCACTCAAAAATGTCATGGGCATCACCACGAAATTTTGAAAGGCAGCAAGTTGGTCAAATTTTTCAGCCCACAGCCCGGCCATCACGCCCAATGCGCCCATCAGGGTCGCACCCAGCAAGGCAAACACAGCAATCCACCAGGGTGCAGCAAAACTGAAATCGGCAAAGAACATGGCTGCCAGAAAAACACATGCGCCCACCACCAGTCCACGCAACACCGAGGCCCCCACATACGCCACAAACCAGTGCCAATACGACAGCGGTGTGAGGAGCAAAAATACCACGTTGCCCATGACCTTGCTCATGATGAGTGACGATGCACTGTTGGAAAAAGCGTTTTGCAACAAGCTCATCATGGTGAGGCCAGGCACCAAAAACGCGGTGTAGCTGACCCTGTCATACACTTTGACGTGGGCATCGAGCGCATGACCAAAAATCAGAAGATACAGCATGGCTGTTAGCACCGGCCCGGCAACAGTTTGCCCTGCTACCCGCCAAAAGCGCAACACTTCTTTGTAAAGCAGCATTTGCCAGCCGGTCATGCAATCACCTGTGCCGTAGCGTGTTGTTTCATCACACCCAGAAAAACGTCTTCCAGGTCAGCGCGCCTGATTTCAATGTCAAGTGCGGTCAGACCTGCCTGACGAACTGAGGTCAGGTAGTGTTCAACGGCCAGGGCGTCTGTGGCGGCAAATTGCACCACACGCCCGGTCACACGTGCGACCAAAGCCAATTCTGGCGGCAAGTTGCCATCCATTTTGAAGCGCAGCACATGACCAGAGGCAGCTTTGAGCAGCGCACTGGTGCTGTCAAGTGCCACCACCTTGCCCGCTTTGAGCATGGCAATTCGGTGGCACAGCGCTTCGGCCTCTTCAAGATAATGGGTGGTGAGCAGCACCGTGTGGCCTTGCTGATTGAGCTGTGCAATGAAATGCCACAGGGTTTGGCGCAGTTCCACATCAACACCTGCTGTGGGTTCGTCGAGCACAATCACCGGTGGCTTGTGAACCAAAGCCAGTGCTGCCAGCACGCGACGTTTCATGCCCCCCGACAGGGCGCGCATATTGGCGTTGGCCTTGTCGCTCAAGCCCAGTTTGTCCAGCAGTTCATCAATCCAGGCCTCATTGTTTGTCACCCCAAAATAACCGGATTGAAAACGCAAAGCCTCGCGCACTTTGAAAAAAGGGTCAAACACAGGCTCTTGCGGAACAATGCCCAGGTTGCGTCTTGCCTGAGCGTAGTTCGTTTGTACATCGCTGCCCAACACTGAAACACGTCCTGATGTGGCGCGTGTCAATCCGGCCAAAATGGAAATCAAGGTGGTTTTGCCTGCGCCATTGGGACCGAGCAACCCAAAAAACTCGCCAGGCTCAATGTTCAAACTGATCTGATCCAATGCCAGAAAAGTGCCGCCATGCGCGCTGTGCGGAGAAGGGAAGGTTTTAGAGACGGACTGAAATGAAATGGCGTGCATGAAGGCGTCATTTTAGGGGTGTAGCCGTTTGTCGTCGTCATGCCACAATGACACCTCGTTTCATGTACCCATTTCTACATCGAAAATTATACAAAATTCCGTTCTAACGCGCTCTGGTATTGCATTGTGCGCTATGTTTTTTGAAATTTTTAAGTAGAAAACTTATTGTGAAGAACTTTACCTTTGGAAGTCGTTCAACAGACTTTTTTGTCTTCAAGTTATAAATATCCATGAAAATTTTGCAGCTTTTGATTTGGTTTCAGTTGATAGCCCTGGTGGTGGCGCTGTCTGGTTGTGGCACTCCCATGCCACGGTCACGTATCGGTGTTGAACCCTCACCCTCTGTAGAAAAGTGGGTTCACGGCAATAGCAAATGGATACCTGCGAACTGGCAGGATTTACCCGGGTTTGATGACGATGCGTTATTTGAAGCCTGGAACGCCTGGCTTAAAAGTTGTGAACGTCCGGGCACGGTGTTTGAGTCTTTGTGTCCAGAGGTTCGGCGTTTGAGTATTGGCAGCGAGGCCGATCGTCGCCAATGGCTCATATCTCGTTTGCAGCCCTACCGTGTTGCGCCGCTGTCATCTGGCGAGGGGGCATCGTTGCTAACGGCATATTTTGAACCTGAACTCATTGGGCAACGCTTTTCTGATGCGGTGTTTAACGTTCCCTTGTACACATTGCCAGATGATTTGCGCAAACCCTGGTTTAGTCGTCAGGAGATAGACACCTTGGCAGAGGCAAAAACAGCGCTACAAGGGCACGAAATTCTTTACCTCAATGACCCCGTGCAGGCCATGTTGCTCCAAATTCAGGGTTCAGGCAGAGTGTGGGTGACCGAACCGGATGGCACTCAGCGCTTGCTGCGACTGGCGTATGCAGGGCATAACGGCCATCCCTACCAAAGTATTGGGCGCTGGCTGATCGACCAAGGCGAGTTGCGAGACGCATCCTGGTCAGGTATCCGTGCGTGGTTAGCTCAATACCCTGAGCGAACCCAGGAACTTTTGTGGCGCAATCCCCGCGTCATATTTTTCAGGGAAGAATACTTAAACAATTTTGATGCTGCATTTGGCCCCAAAGGCGCTCAAGGTGTGCCACTGACACCTGGGCGTTCCATTGCTGTGGACCCCAATAGCATTCCCTATGGCACTCCTGTGTGGCTGGCTTCGCAGGGCGAAAGCGTGACCTTGCAGCGTTTGGTCTTGGCACAAGACACCGGCAGTGCCATTCATGGTGCTGTGCGTGCAGATTATTTTGTAGGATGGGGCGCGTCTGCGGGAGAACTGGCCGGACAGCTTAAACAGAACCTACAAATGTGGGTGTTGTGGCCCAAGGTGCCTGGATAACGCTGCGGCGGGTTCTTCCTGGTCGTCATAATGACGTTTTTTTATGTATCAAATCGGCCTCTAGCGCCCGTCCCTATTGCGTAAGTAGCTATCAATAGTATAGTGCCTATTCGCAGATTTGAGTTTGGTCTTAAATGACGTATGGATGCCATGATGGACAACTCAAGAGGTAAACTGCCTTGCCATTGCAAATGTTTATTTTCAAAAGGATGAAGTGAAAGAAACCCATCGTCAGCAGGAAAAATCCGGGGCAGAAGATCAAGATTTGGTAGAACTCTCCATGTCCGCCTTTGACCAAATGGTCGCTGCCACAATGGGTTTTCGACCTCGGTCGGGGCAGCGCGAGATGGCACAACGCATTGCCTTGGCCTTGCACGGTGTCAGTCTGGGCGATCATGACCATCCCGATACAGCCATAGCCGTCATTCAGGCAGGCACAGGCGTTGGCAAGTCAGCAGCTTATTTGTCCACCACTGTGGCCATGGCGCTCCATCGTAAAACGCGTGTCGTGGTCTCAACGGCGACTGTGGCCTTGCAAGAGCAATTGATGACCAAAGACCTGCCCGCCCTGGCCGAAGCGCTTGAAGTGCCGTTTATTTATGCGCTGGCCAAAGGGCGTGGTCGCTATGTGTGCAAGCTCAAACTTGAACGCCTGGCCGGCCCCAGCAACGACGACATCGATGATTTGCTGGGTTTTGATGATGACACGCCAGCCTCGGTAGCCACTTTTACAAAATCCTTCAAAGGGCATCACAATGCCGAAGAACGCCGCACCCAGTTGTATGAAACCCTGACATCAGCCCTGGCCGCTGGCTCATGGAATGGCGATCGTGACAGTTTGAGTGAACCGCCTGATTCGCAGGATTGGGTCACCATAGCGGCGGAGCGTCATACTTGCACGGTTCGTCATTGCCCCCTTTTTCGCGATTGCAGTTACTACAACGCCAGAACCCTGTTGTCGCAAGCGCAGGTGATTGTGGCCAATCATGACCTGGTGCTGTCATCGTTGGGCAAACATGCACTGCCCGATCCTGAGAACTGCTTAATGGTGTTTGATGAAGGTCACCATCTTCCCGCCGTGGCGTTGGATCAGTTTGCCAGCGAGATGAATCTGACCAGTCTGCGCTGGCTGGACAAGCTCCCTGGTCTGTTGCTTGAAGTCGCTGCAAAATTGGGTGTTTCTGTCACACAGGACGTGACGACCCTGGCCTACCAGCTCAAAGCAGCACTCCATGATGTCAGTCGCATGGCCATGGACATGGTGCAGGAGTCATCTACCGGTTACGACGTTGTGCATCGTTTCCCAAATGGTGTTCTGCCCGAGGTTCTGACAGATCCGATGACGCTGATTCAGGGGCACAGCCGTGGCCTGCTGAGTGCTTTAAGTGCATTGGGTGCTGAAATCAAGCGCCGACTCAAGGAAGACCCCTCACAAGCGGCTCATCATTCTGTGCTTTACGCCAAACTGGGGCAAATGTCACCCAAGCTGAGCAGTGTGGCCACCACCAGCGCTTTGCTGCTCACGCATGACGAACAACCGATGGCCAAATGGCTCAAGTCCGATACCAGTGCCGGATTGGTG
>CAIXMC010000191.1 GCA_903920405.1 uncultured beta proteobacterium | reverse complement strand
CGGGAAGCCCCGTCGTTATGGTTGACGGAGATGGGGGCATGCAGGTAAACATGCAAGAGCTTGAGACGATTGCCCATCACCGCTTGCCCGTGAAAATGGTTGTGCTGGATAACCGGTCTCTGGGGATGGTCAGGCAATTTCAGCAGAGTTATTTCCAAGAGCGCTATGCATCAACCCTGTGGGGGTACTCAGCCCCCAATTTTTCAGAGGTAGCCCACGCTTATCGGATTGAGAGTCTTGCTGTTTCTGATAGCCACGCGCTCCCAGCGGCTCTTGCGAAGATGTGGTTGCAACCGAATGAACCATTCTTGCTTCACGTTTCGCTTGATATGTCTGCAAACGCATATCCCAAGATCGCCTTTGGTCATCCAATGACGGTGATGGAGCCGTTTGCCAAGCCGTTGGAGATGGAAGGCACCTAAAGTTTAGGGGTGACTTCACGAGCCAAGAAAGGCACTGTACGTTGGTGAGCGACTCTCAAGTACTAAGTCAACAGCAATTGCCGTTGGTGAGCGTTTGTATTCCAGCTTACAATGCTGAAGCCACGTTAGGTAAGACATTAGAGTCGCTACTGTCGCAGGATTATCCGCACCTCGATATTGTAGTCTCAGACAATCACTCCACAGATGGCACCAAGGCGGTCGTGCAGTCATTTGCCGAACGCGGTGTACGCTATTGTACCCCGCCAAAGCGTCCTGAATGGGCGTCTGATTTGCCTAGTTATGTCGGTGCATACATCAATTCAGCCTACGTCTTAACCCAAGGCCGTGCGGACTATCTCTGCCTCTTTCATTCCGACGATCTCTACGAGCCGTCTATTGTGCGTCGGCAAGTCGAGATGATGCAGGCGTATCCGCATGTTGGCGCTGTCTTTACATTGCTCCAGACAATTGGCGAAGATGATCGTCCGATCAACATGGGAACATCTGTCCTACCCAAAGAGTTGCGTGGGCGATCCCGATTTGATTTCCCAACCTTATTGAACGCAGTACTAGCACATTCAAACTTTCTCGCAACGCCGAGCGTAATGCTGCGCCAGTCAACACTGGAGCAAGTGGGTAGTTTTGACGAACGGCGGTTCTTCACCTCGGCTGATCTGGAGATGTGGCTACGGATAGCGTACCAGGGTTACGAGATAGCTGTTATTGATCAACCGTTGCTGAAATACCGAATTAGTCAGCGTCAGTTCGGGGGGCAATACAATAAACTGCGAACCACGTTGGCAGACATCTTTGGCGTGCTGGATCATTACCTGAGCCAGTCAGATGTGCAGGCGATGGTTCAGCCACAACGCCTTGAGTTCTATCAAACCCAGCGTGCGGCTGATCAGGTGTTGTGTGCGATGCATCTGTTGGTACAGGGCAAGACAGTTGAGGCTCGGGGATTGCTCCAACACGCAATGCGCGTTCGGTATTTTAGCACCGCACTCAACCATCCACGACTGTTGGCGCGCCTTATCGTCGGCGCATGCTTTTGGCTCAGTACTCGTTTGGGACTAGGAACTTTATTGGGACGTTTGGTCTATCGCTCATACCAGCGCGATTTGCAGCGACGACGGCAACCGCTTAGAGAAGGAAAGTAGATTTGGATAGGCACATTATCGTTATTGGAGGCGCTGGGTACATTGGTTCTGTTTTGGTTGCCGCTCTTTTAGAGCAGGGCAATCAGGTCACCGTCGTTGATGATCTGTGGTTCGGCGGCGAGTCGCTGTTGCCATTTTTGCCTGTGCAACGGTTTCGTATGGTCAAGGCAGATGTCTCTACAAGTCGTGAGCTTGATCGTGTAATGCAAGGTGCAGACAGCGTGGTGCATTTGGCGGCACTTGTTGGCTTTCCTGCATGTGATCGGGCGGGCCGTGAAACGACATGGCGAGTGAACGTGGAGGCGACAAAGCGGGTGTACGAAGCTGCGGCGCACGCCGGCGTGCGCCGCTTAGTTTATGCGTCTAGTTACAGCAACTATGGACATGCTGAAGGTGATGCTATGGTCACCGAAGAATCTCCCTTGTTTCCACAGTCTTTGTATGCAGAATCAAAAATTGCGGCAGAGCGCTTTTTACTGGATCAGACGGCGCATAATGGTATCAGTACAGTATGTCTGCGGTTGGCGACCGTTTTTGGCCTCAGCCCGCGCACACGGTTTGATCTTATGGTGAACCAGTTTGTCTTAGAAGCTTTATCTAAACGACGGTTGGTTCTGTATCAACAAGATTTCAAGCGCTCATTTGTCCATGTCCGTGATGTTGCGCGTGCGATGACCTTGGTTATGGATGCGCCAGACGACCAGGTGCGTGGGCAGATCTTTAATATTGGTTCGGAGAAATTAAATACGACCAAGTCATATCTTGTTGAGCTTCTGTGGAAACACTGGATAGATATTCAGGTAGAAAAGCGTGATGTGAACTTTGGCGGCGATATGCGCAGTTTGCACGTCTCGTTTGAGAAGGCCCGGAGTGTTCTTGGTTTTGAAGCTCAGTTAAGCTTGGAGGAAGGTATCAACGAGCTGTGCTGGGCGTTGGAGAATAACGTGATCTGGGAACCGCAAAGTGACCGCTATCGCAATCACCCAGCGATTTTGGTGTAGAAGGTAAGGGAATCGTCTCGCCCATGAATTTGCTTTTTGGGTAGAGGTGTGGCATACTCGGAGCGTGTGTAGGGTGTTGGAGTGTCGAGTCTACATCTCGATATGGTCGGCGGAGACAGCTTGATAAGTGCCGCGTCGTCCAGTAGTCTTGGTATAGAAGGTGGCAATGTCCAGTTTAGTGTCTCATTCAAGGATCTATATTGCCGGTCACCGAGGTCTGGCGGGTGCGGCATTGACACGATGTTTCCAAAGTAATGGGTTTAGCAACCTCCTTCTGCGGACGCGAGCTGAACTAGACTTAACATCCCGTGAAGACGTCTGGGAGTTCTTCGAGACAGCGAGACCCGAGTACGTTGTGCTTGCAGCGGCGAAAGTTGGTGG
>CAIXMC010000190.1 GCA_903920405.1 uncultured beta proteobacterium | reverse complement strand
CCCCATTTTTGGCCGTCAGAGTTGGGATGCAATGCTAGGCGCAAATCGCGCGGTGTGGCCATGCCACATAAGCGATTTGTAACGACGCAGTGCGCCCAAATCTGACGAGCCAAATGGGGAACTTATTACTGACCACATCCTAAAGGTAGTTACGAGCAATTGCTAAATATATTTGAAAGAATTGGAATTCAACTTCGTCCAGAAATTGATGCTTATTTTTCAAAACATACCAAGTAAGGATATGGTCAAAATAAGTTCCGACCTCATCCATAAATCCAAGTGAGACAATTTTGCCATGATAGTTCAACACCATGTGCCTTTACTGGCTTTCAACACGTTTCGCATAGCAGCCACGGCTGATGCCTTGGTGCATATTGCTGATGAATCCGATATTCATGTCCTGCTGGCAGACCCCAAGTGGGCTTCTGCTGACAAATTTGTGCTGGGTGGCGGTAGCAACATTGTGTTCACAGGCCATGTCAAATCGTTGGTTCTCAAAGTTGACATCATGGGCAGAAAGCGGGTCAACGAAACTGACAGGGCTTTTGTTGTGGAGGCGGGTGCGGGCGAAAACTGGCATGAGTTTGTCATCTGGACATTGGCGCAAAACATGCCAGGTCTTGAAAACCTGGCGATGATTCCAGGCACAGTGGGGGCTGCACCAGTGCAAAACATTGGGGCCTATGGTCTTGAATTGCAAGACCGTTTTGATTCGCTCGATGCCATCGATTTGCAAACCGGTCATATTTTTACCCTGAACGCTGCCGAGTGTGCATTTGCCTACCGAGACTCCATTTTTAAACATTCGCCAACAGGTCTGAAAGACAAAGCCATGATTTTGCGGGTACGGTTTGCCTTGCCAAAATCCTGGACACCGGTGCTGGGTTACGCTGACCTTGAGAAAAAAATGGCTGAGCAAAATTGCCATCAGCCCGATGCACAGCAGGTTCTGACATGGGTGTGCGACCTGCGTCGTGCCAAATTGCCAGACCCGTCTGTGGTGGGCAATGTGGGCAGTTTTTTCAAAAACCCAACGGTATCCCCCCAACAATTCACCAACATCATCTCTCATCATCCCCAAATAGTTTATTACCGATTGACCAATGGTGACATTAAACTGGCTGCGGGCTGGTTGATAGAGGCCTGTGGTTTTCGCGGCAAGACGGTCGGGCAGGTGGGTGTGTATGACAAACAGGCGCTGGTGCTGATCAACCAAGGCGGTGCTGCCACCGGGGCAGAAGTGATGACATTGGCCAAAAACATTCAACACCGTGTGCATGAGCGCTTTGGGATTAGGATGGAGATCGAGCCAGTGGTGATCTGACGTGATCTGACCGTCACGGATTGCATTTACCCTCCATATCCTAAATTTCAATTGAACCTCTTATGGCAAATCATTCAGAATCCACCCCAAACCTCACTCCTGTCGATGTGGTCATCATGGCCGCTGGCAAGGGGACGCGAATGAAAAGCAAATACCCCAAGGTGCTGCACCAGTTGGCCGGGCGTAGCCTGGTTCAGCATGTGATCGACCTTGCAGCGTGTCTATCAGCCCGTCAGGTGGTTGTGATTACCGGACATGGTGCTGCAGAAGTGGAAGCGGCCATCGCACTGTCCACGGGCGTTAGAGGCACATTTGACCTGAATTTTGTTCGGCAAGAACCCCAGCTCGGCACAGGCCACGCCATGCAGCAAACCGTACCTGTATTGCAAGATGATGGTGTGGTGCTGGTGCTCTCGGGCGATGTGCCTTTGACGCAGCCTGACACGCTAGCGCAGCTCATTGCAGCCGGCGAAGGCCACCGGCTGGCGCTTTTGACCATTGAACTGACCAACCCCGCAGGCTATGGCCGCATCGTCCGCCAAGGCAACGTTGTACTGGCCATTGTGGAACAAAAAGATGCCACGCCTGAGCAACGGTTGATCACCGAGGTTTACAGCGGCATTATGGCTGTGCCCGCACGTCAGCTTAAAACCTGGCTGTCCCGTCTGGATAACCACAATGCTCAGCGCGAGTATTACCTGACCGATATTGTGAAGTTTGCCGTGGCAGATGGTGTGCCGGTGGTCGCCCACACCATTACAGACCCTGTGCAGGTGGCAGGCGTCAATAGCCCCGTGCAACTGGCCGAACTTGAGCGTGCTTACCAGCATCGCCTGGCCATTCAATTGATGAATCAAGGCGTTCGCCTGGCCGACCCCGCCCGTTTTGACGTTCGAGGCCAATTGCACTGTGCGCAAGATGTGTTCATTGATGTGAACTGTGTGTTTGAAGGCTTGGTTAGTCTTGGCGAAGGCGTTCGTATCGGGGCCAACTGCGTCATTAAAAATGCCACCATTGGAGCAGGTGCAGTGATTCATCCTTTCACGCACATAAAGGGTGGCAAGCCCAATGGCAAAGATGCCGTGGAAGTGGGAGCAGGAAGTCTGATTGGCCCCTTTGCCCGCTTGCGCCCAGGTGCAAAGTTGGGGGATAAAGTTCACATTGGCAATTTTGTCGAGGTTAAAAATTCAACACTAGCCAACGGGGCCAAGGCCAACCATCTGGCCTACCTAGGCGATGCCACGGTGGGCGAGCGGGTGAACTTTGGAGCAGGCAGCATCACCGCCAACTACGATGGCGCATTCAAACACCGCACCGTCATTGAAGCCGATGTGCATGTTGGGAGCAATTGCGTTTTGATTGCCCCTGTGACCCTTGGCGCAGGGGGTACTGTGGGTGGTGGCTCTACCATCACCCAAGACACACCGACGCACACGTTGACCGTGGCGCGTACACGCCAGGTCAGTCTCACCAGTTGGATGCGGCCTGTCAAAAAGTGAACATGTCTGCGGATGACCCATTGGCCATATTGCAGCAGCAATTGGAGACCCTCCGTCTTGAATTTCAGGAATTCACCTCCACAGTTTCACATGATCTGCGTGCGCCGCTGCGCCACATCACTGCTTATGTGCAGGTCATGACCGAAGACTGGCCTGACATGCCCCAGGACATGGCCGACCACCTGGCCACCATCCGTCAGTCGGCGCAGTTGTTGGGCCAACAGTTGGATGGACTGACCCAGCTTTCCAGATGGGGGCAGCAGGAGATCCGGTTACAAGCTGTCAATGTCAGCGTTATGGCGCAAGAAGTGGCCAATACGATCATGCAAAACTCTTCTGCTCATCATGTTCAATGGCATTTGGCCAAAGACGTGCCGTTGGTATGGGCAGATGCCGATATGTTGCACTCAGTATTGTCAAACCTGTTGGGCAATGCCGTCAAGTTCAGCCAAAATCGCAGGCCTGCACACATCACACTGGATTGGTATTGCGGCGAAAAACCATCGCAATGCTGCATCTGCATCAACGACAACGGCGTGGGCTTTGCACCCGGTCAAGCCAAAGCATTGTTCAAGGTGTTTGGCAAACTGCATCCTGTACGCGAGTTTGAAGGGTTGGGAATGGGGCTGGTGTGCAGCCGAAAAATCTTTGAACGATTGGGTGGATTTATCAGCATTGAAGGGGGACTTCAGCAAGGCTGTCGCATAACGATGGGTTTGCCCAAGGCAGCCACACAAAATCCATCATGATTCTT
>CAIXMC010000189.1 GCA_903920405.1 uncultured beta proteobacterium | reverse complement strand
TTCAGATAAACAATGATGTAAGGCACACCGACTTGACGAGCCAACAAAATGTGTTCGCGGGTTTGAGGCATGGGGCCGTCTGCGGCAGAGCAAACCAAAATGGCACCGTCCATTTGAGCTGCACCGGTAATCATGTTTTTCACATAGTCAGCATGTCCGGGGCAGTCAACGTGGGCGTAGTGGCGCTTGGAAGTTTCGTATTCAACGTGTGCGGTGTTGATGGTGATGCCGCGGGCTTTTTCTTCAGGAGCTGCGTCAATTTGATCGTAGGCCTTGGCAGTGCCGCCAAACTTGGCTGCAAGCACAGAGGTTATCGCAGCCGTTAGCGTGGTCTTGCCGTGGTCAACGTGACCGATCGTTCCCACATTGACGTGGGGTTTGGTGCGTGCAAATTTTTCTTTTGCCATTTTTCAAGTCCTTCAATGAGCAATGCCCGTGAGAGGGTTTAAAGTCTGCATGTTGACACTGTTCCCAAGCCACGGGCAGCCCGGGGTGCGACATCGCAGACGGTTCTGAACAGATAGTTATTTGGATCGTGCCGACACTATGGCTTCAGACACACTGCGCGGGGCCTCTGTGTAGTGTTTGAATTCCATGGTGTAAGACGCACGGCCTTGCGACATGGAACGCAGAGTGGTGGAATAGCCAAACATTTCAGACAGTGGCACTTCAGCCCTGATGACCTTGCCACCACCGGCCATGTCTTCCATGCCTTGAACCATGCCCCGACGTGATGATAAATCGCCCATCACGTTGCCGGCATAGTCTTCAGGTGTTTCAACTTCTACGGCCATCATAGGCTCAAGAATGACAGGTCCTGCCTTACGGCAACCTTCCTTGAATCCAAAAATGGCAGCCATCTTGAAGGCCAATTCATTAGAGTCCACATCGTGGTAAGAACCAAAGTGCAGTGTGACCTTGACATCCACCACAGGGTAACCTGCCAACACCCCTTGTGTCACAGCCTCATGAATGCCTTTTTCAACCGCAGGAATGTATTCACGCGGCACAACACCGCCCTTGATGGCATCTACAAACACAATGCCCTTGCCGGCTTCGTTAGGTTCAATTTTCAGAACTACATGGCCGTATTGGCCCTTGCCACCTGACTGGCGAACAAATTTACCTTCAGCATCTTCGATAGTCTTGCGGATGGTTTCACGGTACGCCACTTGCGGCTTGCCCACGTTGGCTTCCACGCCAAACTCACGCTTCATACGATCAACAATAATTTCAAGGTGCAACTCGCCCATGCCTGCAATCAGAGTTTGACCGGATTCTTCGTCGGTCTTGACGCGAAACGAGGGGTCTTCCTGCGCCAAACGTTGCAGAGCAATGCCCATTTTTTCCTGATCAACCTTTGTTTTTGGCTCCACCGCCTGTGTGATAACAGGCTCAGGAAAAACCATTCGCTCCAGCATAATGATGGCGCCTGGATCACACAAAGTCTCGCCCGTGGTGACTTCTTTCAAACCCACACAGGCCGCTATATCGCCAGCACGAATTTCGCTAACCTCTTCACGCTTGTTGGCGTGCATTTGCACAATTCGGCCAATACGCTCTTTTTTGCCACGAATGGGGTTATAGACAGAATCGCCCTTGGTGAGCACACCCGAATAAACACGAACAAACGTCAACTGCCCCACAAACGGGTCAGTCATCAACTTGAACGCCAAAGCTGAGAATTTTTCAGCGTCATCGGCACGGCGGGACACAGTGGCTTCATCTTCATCGGTTCCGCGCACGGGAGGAATATCTACCGGCGCTGGCATGAATTCAACGACAGCATCCAACATGCGCTGAACACCTTTGTTTTTGAAGGCCGAACCACACAGCATGGGCTGAATTTCGCTGGCAATAGTTCGGGTTCTTAAGCCGAGCTTGATTTCAGCCTCGGACAAATCACCCCCTTCAAGGTATTTGTTCATCAGTTCTTCATTGGCCTCGGCGGCAGATTCAACCATTTTGTCGCGCCATTCCTGAGCCAAAGCCTGCAAATCAGCCGGAATATCCTGATAGTTAAACTTCATGCCTTGGGATGCTTCATCCCAAATGATGGCACGCATTTTGATCAAATCAACCACACCGATAAAGTGTTCTTCAGCACCTATGGGAATGACAATGGGAACAGGGTTGGCCTTAAGCCGCAGTTTCATCTGGTCATAGACCTTGAAAAAGTTGGCACCTGTGCGATCCATTTTGTTAACAAAAGCCAAACGTGGGACTTTGTATTTATTAGCTTGACGCCAAACGGTTTCAGACTGGGGCTGCACCCCACCCACAGCACAATACACCATGCAAGCTCCGTCGAGCACACGCATGGAGCGTTCAACTTCGATGGTGAAGTCAACGTGACCTGGGGTGTCAATGATATTGATGCGATGCTCAGCAAAATTATTTTCCATGCCCTTCCAAAAGCATGTGGTAGCCGCAGAGGTGATAGTGATACCGCGCTCTTGTTCCTGCTCCATCCAGTCCATGGTGGCCGCGCCGTCATGCACTTCACCAATTTTGTGATTGACACCGGTGTAAAAAAGAATGCGTTCTGTGGTGGTTGTTTTACCGGCATCAATATGCGCAGAAATGCCAATATTACGGTAGCGCTCAATGGGAGTATGGCGAGCCATGATGAATCCTTAAATGACCTTGGGAGAATCAGTGTCTTGAAAAGCAACAGACTGCAAGTGACTGCCTGCAACGATTCCAAGTCCGCTTAATTTAGAAGCGAAAGTGAGAGAAAGCCTTGTTGGCCTCCGCCATACGGTGAACTTCGTCACGCTTTTTCATAGCGCCACCACGGCCGTCAGTGGCTTCAAGCAACTCATTGGCCAGTCGCAATGCCATGGACTTTTCGCCGCGTTTGCGGGCGGCCTCTTTGATCCAGCGCATGGACAGGGCCAAGCGGCGAACGGGACGAACTTCGACAGGCACTTGATAGTTGGCACCGCCAACACGACGGGATTTAACCTCGACCAAAGGCTTCACGTTGTTGATGGCCACGGTAAAGGCTTCGATGGGGTCTTTGTCAGGGTGTTTTTTTGCAATTTGTTCAAGAGCGCCATAAATAATGCGCTCTGCAACAGCTTTTTTGCCGCCTTCCATGATGACATTCATGAATTTGGACAACTCAACATTGCCAAACTTGGGGTCTGGCAAGATTTCACGTTTGGGGATTTCGCGACGACGTGGCATATATTTCCTTTATTGCTTCAGTTGGTGTTTTATGAACACCGCAAGAGACAAAACATCTATCTCTTACTTACTCGACCTAAACCGTGGGCCACTACGCTGATGGATTGCGCCACGCAATTCACCAACACCTGTTAAAAAATGGGTGGATGATTTGAACTTTTTGGCTTTATTTGGCTTTGGGCCGTTTGGAACCGTATTTGGAACGTGATTGCTTGCGGTCTTTCACGCCTTGCAAGTCAAGAGAGCCACGCACAATGTGATAGCGCACACCAGGCAAGTCTTTGACACGACCGCCGCGAACGAGCACCACACTGTGTTCCTGCAAATTGTGACCTTCACCGCCAATGTACGAAATAACCTCAAACCCGTTGGTCAAGCGCACCTTGGCCACTTTACGTAAAGCTGAATTGGGCTTTTTGGGTGTAGTGGTATAGACGCGGGTACAAACCCCGCGTCGCTGTGGAGAATTTTCCATCGCAGGGCTTTTGGATTTGATTGTCTCAACCGCACGCCCCTGACGAATTAACTGATTAATGGTTGGCACCTATGCCTCCTGATAAACAAGCGTCCCAAAACGCTTAATAAAACAATAAAAACATGAACCCCTTCGGGGTACCCGAAAAGCATGCGACTATATCAGGTTCAAATGGCATGATCCCATGCTTAGGATATGGTCAACAATAAGTTCCGCATTTGTCTCGTCAGATTTGGGCGCACTGCGTCGTTACAAATCGCTTATGTGGCTGCTAGCATTGCATCCCAACTCTGACGGCCAAATACGGAACTTGTTATTGACCATATCCTTACCTTGCGCTGGGTACGATGCAAAGTGATGTGGAGCAGCCAACATGGATACATGCAAGGAGAAGAGTTCGGCGAATTTATTCGCCTATTTTACTATAAAAAAAATAGCTAACTACGCAAGCAGGACGGGCGCTAGAGGCCGATTTGTTATACAAAAAAACTCACTCAAGTTCGCGCAGCTTGACAGGTGAAGCCAGCACCTTATCGACACGCCGACCATCAAGGTCCAGCACTTCAAACTGCCAGCCATTAAACACCACTTTTTCGCCGGTGCCAAGCAACCGACCGCTGACAGCCATTAGCAAACCTGCGAGCGTGTTGTACCGACCGCGCTGCTCTTGGGGCAACTCATCTATATCAAGCCTCGTCTTGAGTTCATTCACCGGCATGATGCCATCGAGCAGCCAACTACCGTCTTCACGCTGGATAGCCCAGGCCTCAGCGCTGGCGTAGGGCTGCAACTCACCGGTAATGGCTTCCAGCAGGTCGTGGGGGGTCAGTAACCCTTGTACCACCCCATACTCATCGACCACCAGCACCATACGTCCGGCCTTGGCGCGCAGTTGTTCGAGCAATTCCATGCCGCTGAGGGTTT